>DASSAH010000246.1:0-1913 GCA_035685585.1 Coriobacteriia bacterium | reverse complement strand
CGGCGCTCTTGAGGAAGCGGTCGCGTTCTGCCCGTGGGACCGGGACGCGCGCTACTTCCTCGTCACGGTGTACAACTTCGGCGGGTCGAACGTCGATCCCGTCTACCACGCACAGGCGCTCACCGCCGTCGACGAGGCGCTCGAGAGGATGCCCAACGACACCCAGCTCCACTACGAGCGCGCCGTGGCGCTTCGCGGGCTCGGCCGGCTCGACGAGGCGCTCGTCGAAGCCCAAGAGTCGGTCCGCCTGGAGCCGCGGTTCGCGGAGGCGGCGGTCCTGCTCGCTGAGCTGCTCGCCGAGTCGGGGGACGCGCGAGGCGCGATCGAGGTGCTGGAAGCGAGCCAGGAGGTGGTCCTTAACCCGGCGCTCGTGCGGGACGCGCTGGAGGCGCTGATGGCGCCACCCGCGGGAGGGGACTCGTGACCGCTCGGCTCTCGACGACGGCCGGGGTCATGCCTCGCGTGCGAGTGCGAGGAGCTGGCCGAGTTGGTCTGTCATGTACAGCGGCACGTTGAGCAGCCCGTCCCTGTATTGGAGGTTGCGCTGCGAGAGCCGGACCGCGACGCGCGGGTGGTACGTGTTCCGGTACACGCTGAGGCCCTTTGCCTTGACGCTGCGGCCGGACTTGACCTCGACGGGATGGACATCGTTGCCGTGCTGGAGGAGGAACTCGACTTCGGCCTTCCCGCCGGAGGTCCAGTAGCGCGGGGGCACATCGAAGTGGGCGACGAGTGACTGCAGCACGTAGTTTTCCGTGAGGGCGCCCTTGAACTCCGTGAGTGGGGCGAGCGGGTCGGAGAGCGCGGCGGGGTCGAGGCGAGATTGGCGGGCGAGGAGCCCCGTGTCGGCCGAGTAGAGCTTGAACGCCCTTACATCGTCGTACGCCGACAGCGGCAGTCTCGGCGTGGGGCAGTGCATGACCTTCGTGACGATTCCGGTTTCGACGAGCCACTTCAGGGCGTCTTCGTACTGGCGCGCGCGAGCGCCCTCGCGTGCGACCCCGTAGACGAACTTCCTGTTCTCCCGGGCCAGTTGGGCGGGCAGCGACTTCCACACGTGTCCGATTCGGGCGATGTCTTCCGCAGGCGCGTGCGTGGCAGAGTCCAGCTGGTAGCCGTCGAGAATGGCCTGCTGGACCTCGATGACGGCCCCCATGTCCCGCTCGGTCACCCACACGTGGACGGGTTCCGGCATGCCGCCGAGCACAAGATATCGGGCGAGCTTCTCGGTCAGCGGCTGACCGACGGCGTCTGGCACGGGATCGAACCGCGTCAGGTTGTCGAGGTGCTCGCGAAGTGTCGCATCGCCGCTCGCGACGAGGAACTCGGAGAACGTCATCGGGTGGAGCGTGAGGTGGTCCACCTTGCCCACAGGAAACGAACCCGGTTTCGAGAGTGCGATTCCGAGGTGTGAGCCCGCGCATGTCACGTGGTATTCGGGAGCGTTCTCGGCGAAATACTTGAGCGAGTTGAGCGCCGCGTTGCTCTCCTGGATCTCATCGAAGACGAGTAGCGTGGCTCCCGGTTTGATCGGGGCGCCGCCCACCACCGAAAGGTGCTGGAGGATGCGGTCCACGTTCTTCGTGGATTCGAAGATCCCGCCCAGGGCGGGGTCCTCCTCGAAGTTGAAGTAGGCGACGTTCTCGTAGTGGTCGCTGCCGAACTGCTTGAGCAGCCACGTCTTGCCGACCTGGCGCTGGCCCCTGAGGATCAGCGGTTTACGGCGAAGCCCGGTCTTCCATGCAAGAAGGCGTCTCGCGAGGAATCGCTCCATGGGGAGTCCTTACGTGCCGGTTATGTGCAGCCAGACACATTATATGTACCAGAAATGTGCTGCCTTGCACATTTCTGGTCGGAGAACGTGTGCGGCCACCGAGTGCTCGCCGACGCCCGGGTTCACGAACCGTCCACGC
>DASSAH010000245.1:0-11762 GCA_035685585.1 Coriobacteriia bacterium | reverse complement strand
GGTGACCAGATCGGTACTGAACGCCTTCGAGCGCACAGGTCCGCCCGCACCGGCCGACTCGCGGACGACACGCGCACCCGCCCGGGCGGCGGCCACCGCGCGAGCGAGGTCATCACTCATCCGCACACCGTGCTCCTGGCGTGTCTGGGTCGCGCGGTCCGGGTGAGGCGGGAATCTCTGCCCGCGTCCTGATGGACTCGATGACCGAAGCGTCGACAGACGCGTTCGGCGCCGGTACAAGCTCCACCTCCCTGCTCGAGAGAAGGTCGAGCACTGCCGAGACCGCGGCGGGAAGGGAGGCATCAACAGCCGGCGTCAGGCTGGTGACCCACGGTTCGATGCGCGTAACCTGCACGCCGACGCAGATGACATCAGGCTGGATGCCGGTGAGGGACGCCGCCTCAAGCACGTTCACGAGTCGCAAGTCGTGCAGAGAGTGCAGCACCTGTGTCGGCGCGAGCTCCTCGGGGGTCATGATGACTACCGTTCCCGGCTCGTGCCCGGTGTGGTCGACAGCATCCACGACGATCACGAGGTCGCGTTCCCTGAACAGGCCCATCATGCCGAGCCCCATCGTTCCCGCGTCGAGGATTTCGACGTCGTCAGATGGCGTGTAATCTCTCATGAGGGCCTCGGCGACTCTCACGCCGACGCCCTCATCGCCCATCAGCGGGTTGCCAATGCCGAGGATGAGTATGCGTCCGGACACGTCAGACTTCCCTTCCTAACGAATGCGTAGCGTGCCGACGGGTCGACCGGATGCGGCGAGGCCGCCGCTCGCATCTACCCTGTGGCAAGGCTCGGGGTGGATGCGAGAGCGTCGCAATCATCGCTCTCGAACAACAACAGGCGTTCATCAGGAGGGAGCGCGTCGCGGGCGCGGTCGCGTGCGTCGTTGGATGTCGCGAGGGTTTCGCGCATTATCACCATCAGGAGGTACCGGCCCTTCTCCGTCAATGTGACGAAGCGTCCGTCGTCGTCGGCGATACCTCCGGCGGCCCTCAAGAAGGCAAGCTCCGTCGCGAGCCCCCGTTCGACCGGGACGCCGAAATCTCTCTGGAATCGCTCCTTGTCGAGCGTCAGCCCGAAAAGGTCCGTGACGAACCGGTAGCGGCGCATCGCGGTCTGCGAGTAGCGCGGCCCGGCCTTGACGACCGACATTCGGCCGGACGAGATGCGTTCGCCGTACTCCCTCAGCGAGAACGTGTTGCCGTAGATGCGGCCTCCGAGAAAGGAGAGCGCTCCGGAACCGATGCCGACATACTCGCCGTAGTCCACGATGTACTCATCGATCATGGAGTCCTTGTTCCGTGAGTACGTCCACGCGGACGCGGGGAGGAACTCGCCGGAGAGTCCCTCGGCGATGATGCGATAGAAGCGCGCCTCCCTGGCGAAGTCGATGTGCCCCACGGCCCGCGCGAGATCCGCGCGTGTGCGCGGGGAGGCCATCAACGGATAGAACGTCGTCTGGTTCGCTCCGGTGGCCCCCAGCGTCGCGACGTCGCGCCTGAGCATCTCCTCCGTCTGCGAGGGGAAGTTGAAGATCATGTCGACGTTGAGCGAATGGAACTCGCCCGCTACCGATTGGACCCTCTCGAAGACATGCGTTCCGGAGCCGTACTTGTCCAGCCGGTCCATCTGGCGCAACAGCAGGTCCTCGAAGCTCTGGACGCCGACGGAGAGTCGCTGCACGCGCTCTCGGAGCGCAGACACGAGTACCGGACCGAGGTGGTTCGGGCTCGTCTCGCAGGACACTTCCCGTATCGAGAAGAGGTCTCGTGCGAGGTCTATCGTCTGCGTCAGCTCGTCGAGCAGTATGGTGGGCGTGCCGCCGCCGATGTAGAGGGAGGGGAAGTCGTACCCGAGCGCGGCGACCATGCGCATCTCCGAGCGGAGATGCCGGAAGTAGTCGCGCGCGCGGTCCTCATGGTGGAGGAAGCGGTTGAACGAGCAGTAAAGGCAGAGCCGTTCGCAGAATGGTACGTGAGCGTAGAGTACGTAGCCGCGGTCGTGCGCCGGTGCCGGCAGGAAGTCCAGGTCGACCGGCGCCTGATGCAGATACCGCTTGTTGAGAACGCGAAGCGCGGCGGTGATCACACGTTCTGAGAGCATACGCATCCTCTCGTGCAGCAGCCAGCGAGCAGCGCGATGGTTGCTTCGAACGCACGTCCCCCCGTACCCCACATCGAGACGATGCAATTCGGTGCCGAAGTCAGATGTGCAGCCGCGCATGCCGGAGCGCCCTGCGTCATCGGGGTCATTGTACCTGAGGCAAGGACGTGCGTGAGCGGCTGAGCGGAGAAGGGGTGATCTTTCGCGCGAAGACGCCCCGGGCGATCGCCCGGGGCGTCTTCATCGAACGCGTACCGTTCGGCGTCGCCTAGTGGCGTGCGCCGCCGATGGCCTTGCCTTCTTCGTCGAGCTCAAGGCCGGGCGCTTCCTTCCACGCGAAGATAAGGCGTGACGGAGCGAGCCCCGCCACGTTCGCGAGGTAGGCGTGAATCGCGGTGAACAGGATGAACACCCACATGATGTAGTAGTGGATGATCCTCATGTGCATCTGCCCGCCGACCCACTCGGTCCCGGCAGCGAAGATAGCCCAGTCCATCACGGGCGCGTAGATCGCAAAGCCGGTGTACGCCGACACGAGCGTCAGCGGGACCGTCGCGAGATACGCGATCTTCTGGAGCACGCCGTACTTCGCGCCGATGGGCTTCTCCTTCTTCAGGAACAGGTAGTACTTGAGCCACGGAATCAGCTGGTGCCGGTTGAGCTTCTGCGGCAGCCAGTTCTTGATGTCCGTTTGTACGTCATGGGTGCCAAGGCGTGTCGACGTCTTCACGAAGAAGGCGGCGACGATGCGAAAGGCGAGGTTGATGAGGATCACGTACATGAAGAAGAAGTGCATGCCGCGGGCGACTCCCATGAATCCACTGAAGAACGGGTAGTGGATGTAGAAGCCGGAGAACGCGAGCGCCGCCATAGCGACCAGGTTGATCCAGTGGGTCATGACGAAGACGAACGGGTGTGCCTCACGGTAGTGAGCTGTGTGCGCCACCTACCTCACCCCCATCGGCTTCGTGTAGACAGTTGCTTCCTTGCCGGTCTTCGGTTCAATCACGTGAACCGCGCACCCTACTCAAGGATCGAAGCTGCGTGCGACCCTGCAGGCTTCGAGCGGGCGCTCGACCTCGATGATCGGAGTGCCGATGAGTGCCTGTTCCATCGGACCGCGGATGTTGTTGTCATCGCGCGGCGAGCATGTCCAGGTCGAGGGTGTGACCACCTGGTAACCGGCGATCTTCCCCCCTTGGATGTCGATCCAGTTCCCGAGGGCGCCGCGAGGCGCCTCCCACAGACCGGTACCCTGTCCCGTGCCGACGTCGTGCGGCTCGAAGTACGCGCTGTCACCGCCCGCGATGGCCTCGATGAGCTCGTTGCACCACTCGAGCGCCCAGTCGCAGACGACCTTGGTCTCGAGGTTACGGGCTGCGACGCGGCCGAGAAGGGAGAGCAGGACCTCAGGCTTGCCAGCGGCACCAAGCGCCGCGAGTGCTCCGTCGACGATCTCTTGGACGGGCTGCACTCCGCGAAGATACGCGATGAGCATGCGGGAGAGGGGTCCGGTTTCCATCGGCTTGCCATCGTATCGCGGCGCCTTGCCCCAGGAGTATTCCGCGTCGACATCGTACGGGGTGTAAGCGCCCTTGGTCTCGCCCTCGGACGGGTGCAGGCCGGTCTGGGACTCGTACCACGCACGGCCGACGTACTCGGCGACCATCTCCGGGTCCGGGTCAGCCACGGTCAGGCCGTCCGCGGTCACGAGGACCCCGCCAGGCAGGTAGCGATTGGCCAGTTCGAACGATTCGTCGTTGAACACGCCCCATGCCAGGAAGTTGCCGTGGCCGCCTCCGTAGGTGAGCGCGTCAGCGTAGAACGGAGCGATTGCCAGGGTGTCGGGGATCATGGTGTTCGTGACCCAGTCGCGCAACCTGATCAAGCGGAACAGGATGTCGTCGAGCTTCAATTCCGTCGGGACAAAAGCGGTCCCGCCAGGCAGAGACGTCATGAAGTGCGGGAACTTGCCGCCCATGATGGCGATGACCTCTGCAGCGACGGCCTGCATCTCAAGCGCCTCAAGGTAATGGGCGACTCCGATCAGATGAAGCTCGGCGGGCATGTCCTCGGCGTACGCGGGATGCCCGAACCATCCGTTCGTGAAGATGGACAGCTGACCGCCGTCCACGAACGCCTGAAGACGCTTCGCGACCGCACCGAAATCAGCTACTCCGGTGCCGGCTTGGTGAGCGAGGGCGTAGGTGTCGGCGATGTTCGCGGTGAGCGCCTTGAGCGGGTCCACGTAGTCGAGTGCGGCGAGCGTGTAGAACCACAGGATGTGGCTGTGGATGTACTGTGCGGCCTCGATGAGGTTGCGGATGAGCCGTGCGTTGTTGGGGATCGTGATGCCAAGCGCGTCCTCCGTGGCCATCGACGATGTGTGACCGTGGGAGATGGGACAGACGCCGCAGATGCGCTGCACGACGTAGAACGCGTCAGCTGGCCGACGGTCCAGGAGGATCTCCTCCATGCCCCGGAACAGTCCACCGGACACCCATGCGTCTGCTACAACACCGTCTTCGACTTCGACCTCGACGCGAAGAAAACCCTCAATCCGCGTCAACGGATCGATGACTGATCGAGCCACTAGTTGCCCCCTCCCTTCTTCATCCGCTTCTTGTCGTAGTCTTTCATCTCTTCATACGGGGCGCCTTCGCCGTCCATACGTCCGGCCAGCTTCATGCCGAGGGCGTGGACACCGATGCCGGCCGCAGCGATTCCGGCCACGGCATAGGCGATCGTGCTCGGCTGCGTGTTGCCCACCACGGGCAACGGCAGGTCGCGATGGCGGTTAAGGAAAGGTGCCCCCACATCAACCCAGCTCAGACTGCCGCAACCGATACACGGGGCGCCTGATTCGACACACCAGCTCGCTCTGCGGTTCCAGCGGACGACGGGACACTGGTTGAAGGTCTGCGGCCCTTTGCAGCCGACCTTGTAGAGGCAGTACCCGAGGGCCTCTTCCTCGGTACCGAACTCGCTCACGAAATGGCCGTTCTCGAAGTGGCCGCGCCGTGGACAGTTGTCGTGGATCGTCTGGCTGAAGATGTACTTCGGACGGCCCCAGTCGTCGAGCTTGTCCAGGATGGCGCCCGTCTCGAGAGTGCCGAGGAGCAGCACGTCTACGACGACCGCTACGATGGCCTCCGGGCTCACTGGGCAGGTCGGCAGGTTTATCACCGGAGTCGCGATGCCCTTGGCCTCGAGGTAGTGCTTGACCCCGGTTGCCTTCGCGGGGTTCGGATGGGCGGCGACAAAGCCGCCGTCTACCGCACAGGAACCCACCGCGATTATCGCACCGGCGTTCGGCACGCCGAGGTCGAGTTCGTGTAGACCTGTGTCCCCGGCAATCCGGTTGGCGTTCCCGTCCCAGCCCTCCATCACGGCACCTTCGTAGATGAGGATGTAGCCAGGCTCTGCGAACGTGTCTTTCGCCGCCTTCATAGCGTCTTCACCCTGTGCCATGGAGAGTGTCTTGCTGAAGTTGAGGGAGAGTAGCTCGAGGACGATCGTCGCTACGTCGGGCGAGTCGACCTGGGCGAGGGATTCGGTACATCCCGTGCACAGACCGCCGCCGAGCCAGACCGCGGGCTTGAGCTTCGCGCCCTGGTTGACGGCTGCGGCGATCTGCGGGACGAAGGCTTCGGAGAGACCGAGTACTGCCGCGAGAGACCCGCAATACTTGAGGAAATCCCGACGCGATACGCCTCTTGCGGCGAGCAAGTCATAGATCGCGTCGTGGTCCCCATGCGTCATGCCATACACCTCCTTGATCACTGGTCAGGTTGTTCGTGCGTCCCCCGGACCGTGTGTGGCCAGTGGACGTCGGACCGTGACACCACGCTGAAGTCGGCCTCCTTTCGCGGACGGTGATGATGCCGCGGGGAGCGTGATCGCCAGGGGTGAGCAAGGCTGTTGACGCGCGCGAACGGCGAAAGCAGCCCCTCATTCGTGGAAGTCCGCGTTGCGCTGCGATGCAAGGGCGCCGGCACCCCCTCCAGGCATCTGACTGACACGAGCCGTGCCCGGACCGGCCTCTCCTCCACAATCCAGGTCGGTCTTGCCGATCCGGTTCCTCGGCTCCATTCTAGCGGTTTCGTCTTGATTGCGCGAAAGAGTTCAGACCCGTGCATCCGGACCACGCTGGTCGAACGGGCCGGGGGCCGACGGGGTCTGCGGTGGGGAGCGACCGCCGAGGAGCCTCGTGCTCGTCTCCCGAACGATGCAGGATGACGGGTGGTCGTGGAGAACCCAAGGGATGTGGGAGATGTCGGCTGAGGCGAGCGAGGTGGAGGCGTGGCACATCCTGCGCACTCGGTTGTGCTCGATGTGAGGGCCTGCACGCCGGAGATTCGCAGACCCCTGGTGCTCTACGTGGTCGACAAGCTCCTCGCGATGGACGCTCCCGACAGTCTCCTCGTCGTCACGGACCATGAGCCCACGGGTATCGGGTACCAGATCGATCTGCGCAGAGAGACCCGCGGGAAGTTTGAGTACTTCTACGACCGGCGTCTTGACGGCGCATGGGTCGCGCTCATCCGGAGGAAGGAGTTCTGACCCGTCACCCCGGCACGTCGCCGACGGCGGCGGCTACCAGGACGCAACGAATTCCGGTAGCCCTCGGGCGAGGGCGACCAGATCGCCGGCATGATCGGACGAGACGCCGACTCTGTCCCCGACGTAGTAGGTGCGCATCCCGACCGCCGCGGCGGGGAGGTCAAGCTCGGCGTCGTCCCCAACCATCATGCACCCCTGAGCGCCGACTCCGATAAGCGACGCCGTCTGCAGGAAATACTCGGGCAGGGGTTTGCACGCGTGCATCGTCTCGAACGTCGTCACGGCATCAACCGGAAGATCGTCGAGGTCAGCCCACGCGATGCGGTGCCGCACCGCCTCGCGCGGGAAGATGGGGTTCGTCGCGATAGCGACCTTGAGACCGAGCCCGAGCGCCGTCTCCACCGCGGCGCGTGCGCCGGGGGCGGGTCCGTAGCCATCACCCAGGAGCGGAAACTCGTCCGCGTAGAAGCGGGCGAACACGTCGGCGTGTTCCTGGATGTCAATGCCCGTGAGCGTGAGGAACGCTTCGGTGAAGACCTGTTCGTTGGTGCGGCCGGGATGCGGCTGCATCATCGTGTGCGTGGCGACGGTGAGCGCTCCCATCGCGTGCTGCAGAGTGTCGCCCCCGTCCGTGAGCGGCTCGATGGTGCGCGCCAGCGCCGCGAAGTAGCGGTCGAGGAACGTGCCGATATCGATGTCGAGCAGCGTTCCGTCGAGATCGAAGAGAATCCCCTGCACTGTCGCGCTCCCGTGCTCCGAATCGGCCGGTCGGCCGCGGCCAATGGTAGCACGGGCCGAGTCCCTCGCCCCGGCTACGGTGTGTCCGGTGCCCCTTCAGCGTGTTCAAGGGGTGAGATTTCCGTGCCGATAGTCCGGCCATGAGAAGTCCCACTCCCACGCACGCTCTGGACAGACTCAGGCGATTTCCCATGTTCGGTGCGCTCACCGAGGCCGACATGGCACTCGTGGCTGCGGCGGTGCGCGTCAGGAAGTATGCACGAGGCGCGTTCGTCATCTTGAGAGGCGAGCAGGCTACGTGCTTCTACCTGCTTACGTCGGGGCGTGCGAAACTGACGATCGCCTCCCCGGACGGCAAGGAGCTCGTACTCGGGCATCTCTGCGCACCCGCGCACTTCGGCGAGGGGGGGCTGGGCGGACACGCGTACCTGAGCGATGTGGTTGCGGTGACCGACATCGAACTGATGGCGCTGGGAACGCGCGAACTCGGTGAGCTTGTGAGGGCGCACCCCGCCGTGGCTGTCGCGCTTATCGACGGACTCTCTCAACAGCTGCGCGAGACCGTCGGCCGATTGGAGGACCTGACCTTTCGGGATGCGACCCATCGGGTGATGCGCGTTCTGCTCAACGTCGCGACCGCGCGCTTCGATTCGGTCGGCTTCCCCCTGATCCAGGGTCTGACGCACTATGACATCGCCACGCTCGCGGGGACGTCCCGCGAGACGGCGAGCAGGGTCATCTCGGCGCTGTCGAAGGACGGTGTGATCGAATCCAAAGGGCGCTCGCTCCTCATCGACGTGGAGCGTCTGAAGACCGAGCTTGGTGCCGGAGTCGCCCGCGCGTCGTGAGGCCGCTGCGTGACGAGCGTTTGCGCCGTCTGCCCGAGGAGATATACCAGGCAACGGAAGGTCGATCGATGGAGGGGCGATGAAAGAGTTCACGCTCGAAGACCTCGCCAAGTACGACGGCAAGGACGGAATGCCAGCGTATGTCGCCTACAAGGGCGTGGTCTACGACGTCACTGAGAGTTCCATGTGGCCGGACGGCGCGCACGAAGCGATGCACGATGCGGGCGCTGACCTCACCGAGGCTCACGACGACGCGCCCCACGACGATCACATCGTCGACTTCCCCGAGGTCGGGAGAGTCGTCTAGGGCTTGTCGCGCTCGAAGATCGCGAGTGTGTCGACGTTGGCCGTCTGCGGGTAGAGGTCGTACGGTTCGACCCGCGTGATTCGAAAGGACGCGTCGCGCAGCCGAGCAGCGTCGCGCGCGAGCGATGCGGGAGTGCGTGCTATGTGGGCGAGGGCGCGCGCCCCTGTTCCCGCCAGGGCGGCGACGGTCGCATCGGGAAGCCCTGTGGCTGGCGGGGAGACGACCAGGAGGTCGAACCTGCCGAGCGCCGGAAGCTCGTGTGCCGGGTCGCCGGCGACGACCTCAACGCCTGGCCCCGCATTCTCGAGGTTGCCCCTCAGGTTTGCGAGCGAGAAGCGGCAGGCTTCGAGAGCCACGACCCGCTCGCACCGTTCTGGGAGCCGCGCCGTGACGAAGCCGGCCCCTGCGCGCGCATCGAGCACCCTGTCATCGGGGCCCGGCGCCAGTCCCGCGACGACCGCGTCGACGAGCAGGGCCGCCGCCGACGTGTTCGCCGGGAACGGTGATGGCGCGGAGACGACGAACGTCCGGCGCCAGACCGCCTCGGACCACACGCCGCGCCCGGCGAGCACCTCGAAGCCCACTACCCTCCGGGAGGCGTCGGCACTCCTGAACAACACCCGGACGACGCTCGTCGCTCCCACCGCGTCGGCGAGCGTCTTTCCGGCGATTCGACGCGGGAACGCACCGGGATCGGTCCATAACGCGATTTCGACGTCACGCGTCCCCGGCGAGACTCGGAGCGAGACATGGCGGACGCCGAGCGGCCCGTGACGACCGGACAGAAAGCGAAGCGCCCCGGCGAGTCGGCGTGGGACTCCCCGGAACGGCTCGGGGAGGAGAAGGCATCGTTCTACCGAGACGAGCGAGTGCCCGTCCGCCGAGGCGATCCCGAGGTGCGTCGCGCCCGAGGATTCGTCCGCGGTGAGCGTCAACTCGTTGCGATACCCGTACGACAACGGTGACGCCACGGTCGGAAGAAGGGGGGCCTCCAGTCCGGGGACGTCCGCCAACGCCTCGGCGACAAGCCGTGTCTTCGCCTCCAGCTGCGCGGACGGCGAGACATGCTGCCACTGGCAACCTGAGCACTCGGCGAAGTAGGGGCAGGGTGCGTCGACCCGGTCGGGCGACGGCTCCAGCAGCGAGAGGATGCGGGCGTGCGGGCGGCGTCCGGACGGATGGACTAGATCGATCTCCGCGACGTCGCCCGGGCATCCGCCTGACACCAGAGCGACACGGCCGTCTGGGAGCAGCGCGGTGGCTTCCCCTTCTGACGTGAGCGGCCCCACGAGCACGCGCATGCGATGACCTTTCTTGCTGGCGACGGAGACATCGTATCCCACGATGCCGGGCGGCGGACGCCGGAGTGAAGGGCGGGGCGTCTAGTGCCGATACTCGTAAGAGCACTATGTGGGGAAGCCCGCGAGCCGATGACGGCTTCGAGGAGGAGGTCTTGAGTCATGGCGTCGAAAAAGGTGCTCATCGTGCATGACGACGCGACGTTGGTGGAGGGGTTGCGACGCTCGCTCGTGATCGGCAGCGAGGGGATGGAGGTTGTCAGCGCGATTTCCGGCCCCCGTGCGCTCGGCATCATCTCGACGCAGCAGCCGGACGCCATCGTGGTCGACGCCGATCTGATGGGCATCGACGGATATGCGCTGACGCAGCAGCTCAAGGGGCAGCCTGACACCGCCGGGGTCCCCGTCGTGATCGTCGCCTCGAATCCGACCGAGGCATCAGCCCTGAAAGCGCGGCAAGCGGGCGCCGCCGCCCATCTGTCGTCATGTGAAGGGATCGAGCCCATCTCGACGAAGGTTCTTTCCCTCGTGACCGGCAACGGGTCACCGGCCTCAGCCGGCGGATCCCCCATCCCAGCCCCGCTCACCGGACCCGACCTCGATTCCCGGCCGGTCAGTGGTGCCGCCACGTATCCGGGCGGTTCTCTGGGCGCGTCCGGGGCCCACGGCAATCCTCACATCGACGACCTGCTCCGCATGATGATCGAGCGGGGAGGGAGCGATCTCCACATCACCGTGGGAAGCCCCCCGGGCTTTCGACTGCGTGGGGAGCTCGTGCCATTGGAGAACGGGAAGCCTTTGCAGCCCCGGGACACGATGGAGATGATCTTGAGCCTGCTCTCGGAAGACCAGCGACGGCGGTTCGAGACCGAGCTCGAGCTGGACTTCGCGTACAGCATCCCCGGCGTGTCGCGCTTCCGAGCGAACGTCTTCCAGCAGCGCAATTCGATGGGAGCGGTCTTCCGGGTGATTCCGCTGCAGATACCGACACTCGAAGAACTCGCCCTGTCGAAAGTGTGCCGGTATCTGGCCGACAGGCCCCGTGGTCTCGTACTCGTGACCGGACCCACAGGGTCGGGAAAGTCGACCACGCTGGCCGCGATGATCGATCACATCAACGAGACTCGACCGGTGCATATCGTCACTCTTGAGGATCCGATCGAGTTCATGCACCGCAACAAACGAGCGTTCGTCAATCAGCGTGAGGTCGGTGAGGACACACATTCATTTGCGTCCGCCCTGAAAAGGGTGTTGCGCCAGGACCCGGACGTCATCCTCGTGGGTGAGATGCGGGACCTTGAGACGATCTCGGCGGCGATCACGGCCGCTGAGACGGGTCACTTGGTGCTCGCCACCCTCCACACCACGGGCGGGCCGGCGACCGTGGACCGCATCATCGACGTGTTTCCGCCGCATCAACAGCAGCAGGTGCGCATGCAGCTCTCCGGAACGCTCGAGGGAGTGCTGTCGCAAGTCCTTCTGCGCTCGACGGATGGCAAGTCCCGGGTGATGGCGATGGAGATCATGCTCGGGATACCGGCGATCTCGAACCTCGTGCGCGAAGGGAAGACCCATCAGATGCCGACGATCATCCAGGGCGGGGCGTCCCTCGGCATGCAGACGCTGGACCAGAGTCTCAAGAACCTCCTCCAGGCGGGCAAGATCACGTTCGAGGAGGCCATCAGCAAGGCCCAGAGTCCTCGAGAGCTGGCGCAGATGGTCGGTCGCCGCATCTGAGCAGACGCACGCCGCTCAGGGGTACATACACCGCGACGCGGGGACCGAAGAGAAGGGCGTGCGGCGTGACAGACGCGGTGCAGGTGCGGTGGGCAGGCAATCGGCAGCTGATCGGGTGGGACGCGGCCGGCCACGGTGTGGTGATGGATGCCCGGCACG
>DASSAH010000244.1:0-1664 GCA_035685585.1 Coriobacteriia bacterium | reverse complement strand
GGGCCTTCGGGCTGTTCCTGCTGGGGACACTCGCCCTGGCCGAGCTGTTCTCGCGCTGGCTGATGCGCCCGTTGCGCTATCTCGAGTCGGGAACGGCGGCGTTCGCGGCTGGCGACTTCGGCGTGCGGGTCCAGCCGGTCGGCGCGCGAGAGACCCGCGCCCTGGCCGAGGCGTTCAACGCGATGGCCGACCGGGTCGAACGGGTGGTCGCCGAGCTCACCGCCGAGGAGCGCCGTACGTCGCGGTTCGTCTCGGACGTCAGCCATGAGCTCCGCACCCCGCTCACCGCGATCCGCGGGGCAGCCGAGACCCTGCTCGACGGCGAGGTGCCCGCGCACGACGCGGCGCGCTTCCTCACCACCATCATCAGTGAGTCCGACCGGCTCACGAGGCTCGCGAACGACCTTCTCGCACTCCAGCGCATCGAAGGCGCCACCGGCGAACTGCCCCTGCGCCGTGTCGACCTCGAAGTGATCGCGGAGCGCGCCGTCTCGGCGCTCCGGCCTCTGCTCGACGAGCGCGAAGTGACACTCGTCATCTCGGGTACGGCGCCCCGGGTCCTCGGCGACCCGGACCGCCTCCAGCAGGTGATCGCGAACCTCGTCGACAACGCGACGCGGATGGCCGAGCGCTCGACCGTGCACATCCAGCTTTCCCGGGAGGGCGGCACGGCGGTCCTGTCGGTGCTCGACGAAGGTCCCGGCATCCCCGGGGAGGACCTCGAGCAGCTGTTCGACCGCTTCTACCGCACCCAGGCGAGCCGGGACCGCCTGACCGGCGGATCGGGACTCGGACTTGCCATCGTGAAGGCCATCGCCACCGCTCACGCGGGAAGCATCGAAGCCGCGAACCGGCCGCGGGGCGGGGCCCGGTTCACGCTGCGGCTCCCGGCGTTGGACGAGTGAGCGCCTTCAGCAGCGGTCGAGCGTGAGCGAGACGAGCCCGGGCTCGACCCGCCCGAACACCTCGGCGGTCTCGGGGTGACAGGTGAACACGACCACCTGCCGCGTGCGCGCAAGTTCGGCGACGACCTCGGCCGCCCCGGCTCTGCGCTCAGGGTCGAAGTTCGCGAACACGTCGTCCATCAGCACCGGCAACGCCGCGCCGGTCTGTCCGAGCCGCCCGACGAGCGCGAGACGCAGCGCCAAATAGAGCTGCTCGGCGGTGCCGGTCGACAGCAGCCCCGTGTGCCGCGCTCGGGCCGAGTCCTCGAAGACCTCGATGGCCGATGACCCGAGGGGGACGGCGACACGCCGGTACCGTCCGCGGGTCATGGTCGCGAACGCGCGCTGCGCGTCCCTGACGACGTCTGGTTGCCGCTCGCGCTCGTAGCGCTCCTGAGCCCGCTGCAGCAAGCGCGCGGCGATCATCAGCTCGGCGAAGCGCTCGGCGTGACCCGCAATGCGCTCGTTGACGCTTGAAAGTTCAAGCCGCAACGCGCCCATGGTGTCCTCGCGCTCCTTCTCGCCGATGCGCACGGCGAGCGCGGCGTGCTCGCTCACGAGCGCGCCCCAGTGCTCCTGTGCCGCCGTGGCCTCGCGCTCGGCCTGCTCCGCGGTCGCCGTAAGCTCCGCGAGCCCGCCGGACACGCCCAGCCGGGCGATGATCGCCTGCGCCTGACGGGTCGCAAGCGCCTGGCGTCCTTCGGCATCGGTGACGGCGGC
>DASSAH010000243.1:0-6532 GCA_035685585.1 Coriobacteriia bacterium | reverse complement strand
GCCAGCCTGGAGAAGCAGGTTCGCGCCGTTGTCGAGCGCCTCGATGTAGTTGCCGAGGTTGTACTTGAACGGCACGCAGACGAACTCCGGGCTATGACGGGCGCCCAGTTCAAGGGTGCGGCTCGTCATCTTGGGAGGCGGGACGATCTCGCACTCCAGCTCCTCGGCCAGCAGCCTGACCGGGATCTCGTAGTTGCCCATGTGCGGGAAGGTGACCCGGTACGGGCGAGTCTCGGGAAGTCGGACACTCATCGTGACACACCTCCTGCGACACCGGCGTTCTTGCCAGCGGCGATGAGGTCGATGAAGCTCTCGAGCCGTGTCCGAAGCCCGGCTTCGCTCTGCAGCTCGTCGAGAACGAGCATGATTGCAGGGGTGTCCTTGATCCGGCGCATGCAGAGCTCGGTCATCAGCGAGTCCGGTCCGCAGGGAAACGTGACCAGGAAGATGACTCCGTCGACCCGGTCGCGGTAGGACTCAAGCGCTCCGAGCAGCTCCTTGTTGTAGGTCCACGGGATGTCCTGCGACACGTTGCGGGCGAGCAGGCGCGCTTTGGCGGTGTCGTGGAACTCGGAGCTGACCACATGCACGCCCTGCTTGCTCAAGAAGTCCGCTATCGGCTTGCCGAGCATCTCGTCATAGAGGTTGTACGCGTGCCCGACGATCAGCACCTTGAGGCCGGACCGAGAGAGCACCTCCTCCTGCGCCTCATCGAGTTCGGCGGTGTGTTTCAGGTGCGCGAGTGCCGCGCGGTCGTACGCTTTGCGCACTCTGCGACGGTTGGACACGAACCTCCCGCCGACCCGGCACAACTCAGCACGCTCGAATATGCGGTTCTTCACGTCCACGTTGTACTCGATCAGCTCGACGCCGGGCACGGAGTTCCTCGCGACGTCGTAGGCGGCCATGAACTTCACGCAGGCGGTCTCGTCTTTCGCGAGCGTGACGATACGGGGAACCAGGACGTAGTCGGCCTTCCCACGCAGCGCCTCGACATGTCCGAGGAAGAGCTTGAGCGGGACGCATGTCTCATCGACCGAGAGTTCGATGCCGCGCGCAAGAATCGCCCGGTTGCTGGGCGGGCTCGTCACAATCTCGACGTCGAGCGCGTCGAAGAACGTCTCCCACAACACCCGGTACTTGTGGAAGAGCAGCGACCGAGGCAATCCGATCGTGGCCTGTGTCACAGAATCCCTCTCTATTGCTGGCCAACGTGCGTCGCCCGGCGAGCCGCCCATTCGAGAACCATCCCCGGCCGCGCGGTCACCCGCGCGGGCAGGCGTCGTGTGGCTAGTGTACCCGTATCATGCCCCGCGGACGTGTGCGCGCGATGGAGAAGCGCTCGTGCAGGGGACACGCGCGCCCGCCGGAGGGCCCCGGCGGGCGCGCGTGAGATTCGGGCCGTCCCCGGCCTAGTAGTTCTCGGCCAGGATTTCGAAGTGCTTCCGCGCGTGCGCACACGACGGACAGAGCTCGGGCGCCTCTGACCCCTCGTACACGTAACCACAGTTGCGACAGTGCCACTTGGTGTCCTGCGCCCCGGCGAAGACCGCGCCGGCCTCTACCTTCGCCTGCAGCGTGCGGTACCGGGCCTCGTGGAACGCCTCTACCTTGGCGATCTCCCGGAACGACTCGGCGACCGCGAGGAACCCTTCCGCCTCGGCCACGTCGGCGAAGTCCGGATAGAGGGTTCCCCACTCCATCAGCTCGCCCTCGGCGGCGTGGAACAGGTTCTCGGCGGTGGTGCCGAGCCCACCGGCCGGGTACGAGGCGACGATCTCGGCTTCACCGCCCTCGAGATGCTTGTAGAACACCTTCGCGTGTTCGCGCTCGTTCTCCGCGGTCTCGAGGAACAGTGCCGCGATCTGCTCGTATCCCTCCTTCTTCGCGATTGACGCGTAGAAGGTGTAGCGGTTCCTTGCTTGCGACTCTCCGGCAAACGCCTTCAGCAGGTTTTCTTCGGTACGGGTGCCCTTGATGCTCATCCAGCCCTCCCTGTCATGACAGCACGTCACTACACCTTTCTCATAACCATTATGAGATGGGTGCGTCGCTCATTCTATCCCACGCCGAGGAGCGTTTCAAACGAGCGACGGCGTCCGGCATGCGGCGCTCGAACCTGACCGCCGAGCCAGCGTCACGAACGTCGGCACTCGGGGCACACGCCGCTGACCTGCACGTGAGCGCCCTTGATCAGCCACCCCGAGACGTGAGGGCCGTCGATGGTCACCCGGTCGACCACGCGCTTGACGCGAGACTCGATAGCCACGTCGGCGATCCGCCCGCACGACTGGCAGACGGCGTGATCGTGTGGCGCCAGCTCCGCATCGAATCGAAGTCGCCCGTCGACGCCGGTCACCCTCGACACGAGTCCACTCTCAACCAGACGGTTCAGGTTCTGGTAGACGGTCGCGGCTCCGACCTCATGGCCTTCGTCACGGAGCGCGAGCGTGATCTCCTCGGCGCACGGATGACACTCGCTCGAGCGTAGGTGGGCGAGCACGTGGCACCGCGCTCGCGTCGGCCTGAGTCCCCGGGCGCGAAGCTCGCGCGCGATGCCCTGTTCGTATTCGTGGCCGTTCAGGGATGGGACCGTCCGAGAACGCGTCACCTCCGCGTCACCTCACGATCTTGCTGATGGGGAACTCGAGGATGTCCTCGGCTCCCACCGCCTTCAGGCGCGGGATGAGGACGTTCACCGTGCTCTTGTCCGCCACCGTCGTCACCGCGTAGTCATCGCAGGCGAACAGCTTGTTGACGGTCGGCCGCTTCATGGCCGGCAGCTCAGCGACGACCGCCTCGAGTCTGTCGTGCGGGACGTTCATCGTGAGCATGACGCGTCCTCGCGCCTCGATGACGCCGAGAAGGAGGGTGCGAATGTCCTCCATCGCCACACGCTTCGCCGGATCGCCCCATGCCTCGCGGTTGGCGAGCAACCGTGTGGTCGAGGTCAGCACGGTATCGATGACTTTGAGCCCGTTGCGGCGCAGCGTCGAGCCGGTTTCCGTGAGGTCGACGAGCGCGTCCATGAGTTCAGGCACCTTGGCCTCGGTCGCACCGTAAGAGAAGGAGACCTCCACGTCGATTCCGAGCTCGTCGAAGAACGCCTTCGTCACTCGAGGGAACTCTGTTGTGATCCGCGCGCCCGGGCGGATGTCGCGCGCCGACTCAACCGGCGAGTCCTGGCACACCGCGAGCACAAGCTTGACGACTCCCGCGCCTGTCTTCGCGTACGGCAGCTCGGCGATCTCCACCACATCCGCCCCCGACTCGGCGACCCAGTCATGCCCTGAGATGCCGAGGTCGAAGTAGCCTTCCGCCACGTAGCGGGGTATCTCCTGAGGCCTGAGTATCTTGACGCGGCCGATCCGATGGTCGGCGACCGTGGGATTGTACTCTCGGCTCGACTTCTTCACCTCGAGGTCGGCCTGCGCGAACAGCAGCAATGTCTGTTCTTCGAGGCTTCCTTTGGGCAGGGCGATCGACAGCATGGCGCCTCCTCGCGACCGGATCCGCGAGAACTCTAGCACAGCGGAGTGCTGGAGCGGGCTCTCACAGCCCCGCCTCGTGGTTGTGGCACGCGGTGCAGTCGATGGGGAACGAGGTGATGCCCGGCGAAGACGCTCCGGGGATGTCTGGATGAGCGGTGTCGGGCAGGTCGTGACAGGCGCGGCAGAAGTGTCGAATGTCCGTCCCGCCACCGGGGACGTCGACCGCCAACAGCCCCGTCTGGACGCTGGCCTGGTCCTTCGAGCGCACGTCGCCTCGCAGGTTGCCGACGTTCGGCGCGCGATGCGGCTCGTGGCAGGCGGCGCACGAGAGGGTCTCACCGGTCGAGAAGCCCATGTCCGGTCGCAGGAATCGGGCGGACCCTCCGGCGTCAACGCCAGGTCCGTGACTGCTCGCGTTCCATTTCGCACTCACGTCGGGCGCGGCCTGCAGGCCCTCCGGGGGCGTCCCCGCATGGCACGTGAGGCAGAACTCCGTCGTGCTGCCCTGCCACGACTCGCCGCCGCCCACGACACGCGGGTCGACGAGGGGATACGCTGCCGACGCAGCGTGGGGGCTGTGACACGTCCGGCACGTCATCGCTCCGCCCGGACCCAGGATGTCGTGGCCGGCCGAAGTCTCGGTGCTCTGCGTGACCCGCGTCAGGATGTCGAGTTTCTCCGCCGCCGCGGAATCCCCATGGCACCTCAGGCACGCGCCGGGATACGCATAGCGCCCGAGAGCCGTCGGGGCCGAGGCATGCGCCTCGTGGCAGTTCAGGCACGTGATGCCAGCGGTTCCCGCCGAGACGGTCGCGTGGACCGACCCTTCGAAGGAGCGCATATCTCCGAGCGGGGGCTCAGCTGTCTGCCCGTGACATGTGTAGCAGTACTCGTTACCCGCGGTCACTCCGTCAGAGCGAAGCAGCGGGCCCATCTCCTCGACTGTGCCCGCCGAGTGCGGAGCGTGGCAGTCCGTGCACGTGAGGGTCCCGCCCGTGTCCGCGTGGAGCCGCCCTGTCGGGTCGAGATCGTCGGTGATCGCGGTCGACGCGCCCGTACCGTCGTGACAGGTTTCGCAGAGAGCCCTGCTTGAAGGAGTGGTCAGCAGCGCCTCCCCCGACCCCGCCTGCGCGACCGCATGGCAGAGCTGGCACCGGCGGCTCTCGGAATCGGCGAACGACGCATGAGGGACGACCGTCCCCACAGGGGTCTCGACGCGCACGCGAACGTGGACCTCGCTCGAACGTGAGCCGGCTTGAGTGCCATCATCGACCGCGGCGACCGAATACCAGTAGCGTGCGTATGAGGCGGTCGCGGCGTCCGTGAATGTGTAGACTCCCGGATCGACCACCGTTCCCACGAGGACCGGCTCGGCACCGCTCTCCGTCGCCCGGTAGACGTTGTACGCGACGATTCCAGGTCTTCCGACGGGAGACCACTCCAGCACGACGCTCCCCGACGGCTGGACCCGTGCGACCAGATTGCGGGGGATGGGCGGCGCTGACGTGAGGTGGACCGCGGCATGCGGAGCATCCGTCGCCGACGTGCTGCTCAGCGGTCCGACGACCCCGCTCGTCTCGACTGAGACAGCGTAATGGTAGCTCGATCGGGGACTGACGCTCGAATCGACGAACGTCCTGTTCAGGGCTCCCATGACCGTCCCCACAGAATCGTACGTGACCCCGTCGGCGCTCCGGAAGACATGGTAGGTGACCGGAGCCGTCATCACTGTCGGCGAGGGGTCCCACGCCACGAAGACTGTGGCGTCCTCGATCGCCCTCGCGACCACGCGGCTCGGCGGCTCAGGCGGCACGATGATCGCCTCCAGCCGCACCGTGATCGCGCCGCTCAGCTCCGACCGGTTGCCGGCGCTGTCAACCGCCCGCACGCTCACGATGTGATCGACCTCAGGGGCCAGTCCTGTCAGCAACACCGACTCGAAGGTCGAAGACTGCCGGACGACGCCGTCCACAAGCACTTCGTAATGGGCGACGCCGCTCCCTCCTGGGCCGTCCGCCGCCGGCGCCCAGCTCAGAAGCGCACCATCGACCCCCTGCTGGAGCCACGCGAGATCCGTCGCCGCCGACGGGCCGATCGTGTCGACCTTGACCGTCTCCCAGCGCACCGGTTCGGACAGGCGGAACGCCTCAACGGGTCGCGCGTAGTAGTAGAGGATGCTGATGCCTTCCGCAAAGACCGGCAGCGGAGCGGTGTACGGCTGCCACCCGTCCGCGGTCGCGGGCTCCTGGCCCCATGCGTAGTAGACCGTGGACGGGATACTGGCGTCAGGTGCGAGAGTGATCATCACCGGCTTCGTCCGATACCAGCCGTTGTCGCCGTCTGGCGCCGGAGGACTCAGCGAGAGCGTCGTCCGCGGCGCCGAGACGTCGTCGGAATCGGTCGTGACGGACACCGTGTTGCTCGGCGCGGACCGGTTCCCGGCCGAGTCGACCGATCGCACGTAGAACTCGTAGAGCGTGTTCGGCGTAAGACCGGTGACTGGGTGACCGGTCCCGTCGGCGGCGACGGTCGCGACGATGCTGTGCTCGGGCAGGCGGTACACCTCGTACGCCGCCAACCCCGAACCCGGCGCGGGGTCGGCCGTCGGCGTCCACGCCAGTTCCACGGAGTCCGTCCCAGACGCGGTCGCGGTGAGCGCAGGCGTCGACGGAGAGAAAGTGTCCACTTGCAGCGGCAGCGACGCGACAGGGCTGACGTTCTGAGCGAGATCGCGCGCGTAGTAGGAGAGCGTCGAGGGTCCCTCGGGGATGTGGCTGGCCGGGATCGGCACGGTCGTGTCCGTCCATACCACCCAGTCGTCGGTGGCGGAGAACCGGTAAAAGACCGTCGCGGTCTCGTCGACGGCGGCGGTGACCGCCGGCACGCTGACCCACCAGCCCGCGGCCCCGTCGGGGGCGGGCGGGGCGACGGAGAGCGTCACGTGCGGCGGGGTGGTGTCGAGGACGGGGGTCGTGGCGCTCACGGGGGCGCTTTGCGCCGAGGCGTTGCCGGCGGCGTCGGCCGCGCCCACCCGGTAGGTG
>DASSAH010000242.1:0-3147 GCA_035685585.1 Coriobacteriia bacterium | reverse complement strand
ACACGACGATCGCGGCGGTCTTCCTCCGCCGCGTCCAGAACTCTCCCACGTGACCGGACCTCCTCGTAACCTCCGCGAAGCATAGGCGGGTCACCGCGGCTGGTCAACGCGGCACACGCCCTCGTTGCGCTGCTGTTGAAGGGCGGATAGAGTAAGGGCATGACCTGCTACCTGCTACACATCGTGGAGCAGCCCGAGCCGTCTCCCTATGACGATGCTGACCTGAAGGACCTGGTCGGTTCGTTCCCGCGGCTGTTCTGCACGCAGTGCCAGCCGCCCGCGCCGCTCAAGCCGAGCGAAAGCATCCGGTGCCTCGACAGGGATGAGCCATGCTGGAGGCCTCCGGGGACCTCGGCGTGCCCGGAGGACTGATCACCGCTCCAGCCGCTGATCTTTCGCCCGAGCCCGTGCGAGCAGCCATACCCCCGCGATGAAGACCGGCAGGGTCAGCACCTGGCCGAGCGAGAGTGGACCGAGCACCAAACCGAGGTGCGCGTCAGGCTCCCTCACGAACTCCACCGCGAACCGGAACACGCCGTACAGCGCGAGCAGCCAACCGAGCATGACCCCGTCGGGCCGCTTGCGACGAGCCATGACGAGCATCACCACGAACAGTACGACACCCTCAAGCACCGCCTCGTAGAGCTGAGACGGGTGACGCGGCAGCGGTCCTGCCCCCGGGAACACCACACCCCAAGGCAGATCGGTCACCCTGCCCCACAGCTCCGCGTTGACGAAATTCGCCACCCGGCCGAAGAAGATCCCCGCGGGTGCGCCCACCGCCACGAGATCAGCCAATCGCAACACCGAGACTCCGAGGCGTCTCGACAGGAGCGCGCCGGCGAGGAGTATGCCCGCCAGCCCACCGTGGAACGACATGCCTCCCTCCCCCAGGCGGAAGAGTGACAGCGGGTCGGAGACGAGCTGGCCCGTCGCGTAGAAGAGCATGTAGCCGACCCGCGCGCCGACGACGAGCCCTACAACACCGTAGAGGAGCAACGACATGAGGTCGTCGGGGCTCAGCCCGACCTGCCACCTGCGGTTCAGACGCGCGGCGACCACAACCGCGACCACGAACCCGGCTACGTAGGCCAGACCGTACCATCTCAGCGCGAACGGACCGACGGCGAAGATCACCGGGTCGATCTGAGGGAAGACCAGAGCGCCCACGCTCACATCTCCTCCAGCCGCCTGATGCGCTCTTCGACCGGCGGGTGCGTGTTGAACAGCGCGTTCACGCCGCCACCGTAATCACGCAGCGGGTTGTAGATGTAGAGCGCCTCTGTCGCCCGATTGACGAACCGAAGCTTCTCGGTGTCGCCCGCGATCTTCCGCAAGGCGTTCGCCAAGCCCTGCGGGTACCGTGTGAGCAGGGCACCGTTCGCGTCGGCCAGATACTCCCGCTTGCGGGATATCGCCATCTGAATGAGCGCGGCGAACAGGGGCGCGACGATTGCGAGGAGCAGCCCGGCGAGCATGAGGATCGCCTGCGCCTGTCCGCCGCCCCCATCGCCGCCCTTGCGGCGACCGCCGCCCCACCACAATGAGCGCAGCATCCAGTCGGACAGCAGCACGACGGTTCCGGCCAGGACCGCGGTCATGGTCTGGACGAGGGTGTCGTAGTTCCTCACGTGCGCGAGCTCGTGGGCGACGACCCCTTCGAGCTCAAGACGGTCGAGTTTGTCGAGCAGCCCGCGGGTCACCGCGATCGCTGCGTTGTCCGGATTGCGGCCGGTCGCGAAGGCGTTCGGCGCCGGGTCGTCGATGACGTAGACCTTCGGAGCGGGCAGACCCGCCGCAATCGACAGCCCCTCGACGACATTGACGAGGTACGGCTCGGTCTCGCGGCTTACCGGCTGCGCCCGGCTCATGGAGAGCACGATGCGATCGGAGTACCAGTACGACGTCCACGCCATGACGAACGAGAAGCCGAGCGCGAGCACCAGACCGAGCGGCCCGCCTTCCGTCAGGTAGCCGAACGCCCATCCGGCCGCAAGCACGAGCAGCACGAACACGCCGACCATCGCGGCGCTCTTGAACTTGTTCGATGTGATCTGGTCGTACACGTGGGCACCTCGGCATAGGCTATGGGCGAACCGGCTCGGCGGTGACCCCCGTGTCAGCGCGCCGACGCTACGAGAACTGCACGGACACCGGTTCGCGTGCCTCGACGTCAGTCTCGAAATAGTCTCGCTCGGCGAACCCGAACACCATGGCGATCAGACTCGAAGGGAACGCCTGGATTGCGGTGTTGTAGCTCATCACCGAGTCGTTGTAGAACTGCCGCGCGTACGCGATCTTGCTCTCGGTGCCCGAGAGCTCTTCCTGCAACATCATGAAGTTCTCGTTCGCTTTGAGATCCGGGTACGCCTCGGTGACCGCGAACAGGCTCTTCAACGTTGACGTGAGCATGTTCTCGGCGTCGCCCTGTTCCTTGACGGTATGGGCGCCGATCGCCATCGCGCGTGCGCGCGTGACGCTCTCGAGGGTCTCGGACTCATGCGCGACGTAACCCTTGACGGTGTTGACTAGGTTCGGGATGAGATCGTAGCGCCTGCGGAGTTGCACATCGATCTGCGACCACGCGTTCTCCACACGGTTGCGCAAGACCACGAGCCGGTTGTACAAGATGACGAGCAGAAGCGGGAGCGCCACCAGCACCACGACAACCCCGCAGACGAGAAGCTCCGATACCCCTGGCATGTCCGTGGTCACCTCCGCACTCGTGTCATCAGGTGCGCTACACTCGCGCTCACGATGGTAGCAGAGAGAGGGACGTCATGATCCCTATCCGGGACGAGAACCCCACGCGCCGCTTCCCCGTAGTCACGACGGCGCTGCTGGTGGCGAACGTTCTCGCGTTCCTCTACATGCTCGCTCTCGACGAGGGCGGGTTGATGGCCACGATAACGGAGTGGGCGTTCACGCCCGCACGCTTCATCGCGGAGCCGCTTTCCCCGGCGGTGCTCGCAACCTTCATCAGTGCGATGTTCATGCACGGAGGTTGGCTGCACCTGGGCAGCAACATGCTCTACCTGTGGATCTTCGGCAACAATGTCGAGGACGCTCTCGGACCAGTGCGATTCGCTGGGTTCTACGTCACGAGCGGCATCGTGGCCACCGTGGCCCACATGGCCATCGGCGGGG
>DASSAH010000241.1:0-2153 GCA_035685585.1 Coriobacteriia bacterium | reverse complement strand
CGTTCATCCCCGCGGCTCCGCCTCCAGGGTGTACCGCCCGGCTGCCAGCTTCAGCTTCTGGCTGAGGTCGAAGAGGCTCTGGACCTCGGCCTCGAGCTGCCGGGTGCTCTGCACGTTTTCGCCCGCGGCGTCCTTGATGTTCTCCATGGCCGCGGCGACCTGGTCCATCCCCACGAGCTGCTGATGACTCGAAGCCGCGATCTGCGTGGCCGCGTTCGCGGCCTCGTCGATGCTCTGCGCGAGATCGCCGATGGCCTTGTCGGCCTGCGCGGCCTGTTCCTGCCCCGCCTCCGTGGCTTTGGCGCCCTGCTCCATCGCGAGCACGGAAGCGCCGATCGCTTTCTGGATGTCCGCGAGCAGCCCACGCACCTGGGCGGTCGCCTTCTTGGACTGCTCGGCCAGGGTCTTGATCTCCTGGGCCACCACGGAAAACCCGCGCCCGTGCTCGCCGGCCCGTGACGCCTCGATCGCGGCGTTCACGGCGAGCAGGCGTGACTGGTCGGCGAGATCGGTCACGGTGGCCGCGATCTCTCCGATGGCCCGGCTCTGCTCGCTCAAGCCGAGCACGTTGCGGGCGATGGACTCCATCTGTTCCTTGATCCGGCTCATCACCTCGCGCGTGCGCTCGACGGCGCTCCGGCCGCGCTCGACGACCTGCACGCTGCGCTGCGAGCGCTCGGCCACCATGCGCGCTTTCTCGTTCGCGAGGTGCGCGGTCTGCTTCACCTCCTCCACCGTGACGGTGGTCTCGCTGACGGTGGAAGCCGACTCCGTGGCGGCCGCGGCGAGCTGCGTGGTGGCGGAGAAAATCTGGCTCGTCGAGGTGGCGAGCTGCCCCGCGGCGGCGAGGATGTCGCGCACCTGCGACTTCAAACTGACGAGCATTCCCTCGAGTGCGGAGCCGAGCACATCGTGCTCGGAGCGGCGTTCCACCTCCACGGTCAGGTCGCCCGCGGCGATGCGCTCGGCCACACCGACCATCTTGTGCAGCGAGGCGCTCAGCGCGTTGAAGGATTGCGCGAGCGATCCCACCTCGTCGCGCCGGCGTACGGGAATTTCGCCCTCGAGCCGGCCCTGGCCCAGCTCGGCGGCGGCTACGATCAGCGAGAGGATCGGCCGGCTGATGGAGCGGGAGATGAGGAGGGCCACCGCGACGCCCGCGGCTATCAAAACGAGGGTGGTGATGAGGATGTTGCGCTGCATCGTGAAGGCCGGCGCGAGCACCTCGTCGACGTCGTGGCCGAGCACGAGCAGCCACTCGGGTGCCTCGGTGATGTCGCCCCGGGGGGCCCGGGCGTAGGAGTAGAGCAGGTCCCTGCCGCCTTCGGTGCCGGTGAATGAGCCGCTGTCGCCGCTCACCCCGCGTACATACGGTCGCTTTGAGGCATCCTCGAGCATCTGGAACGTCTTCGTCGAGTACAGGAGCAGGTCATTGTCATTGAGCAGGCGCGTGACGGTGGTCTCGTAGTGTTTCTGCGAAACGATCACCGGCCGCAAGAGCTGCTCGAAGCTCACGGTCGCGATGAGGGCCCCGATGAAGATCCCTTCCTGGTCCACGACGGCGACGACGATGTCGACGGCGGGCATGCCGCTCTGTGGGTCGGCGGCCACCGGGCCGATGTACCACCCCTGCTCGAGGACTTGTGACCACCAGACTTCGCCGTCATACCGGTAGCGTGAAGCCGCCCCGGTTGCGGCCACCAGGGCTCCGAAGCGGTTGACGAGGAGCGCGTCGGTGAACACCTCGACCCCGCGTGCCTCCACGAAGAAATCGATGAAATCGTGCCGCAGCTCTCGTGAGAATGCACCGGCCGCGACGACGGCCGCGGAAGAGGCCCCCCAGGTCCGGTCGCGCGAAGCGAGCACGCTCTCGGGGTTGGCGAAGCTCTCCATCTCGCGATTCGAGACCTCGACGGCGTTCCGGTACGATGAAGAAACCGCGGACCGTTTCGTCTGCTCGAGACGATGTTCGAACAGACGGTTGAGGGAGCCGAGCATGTCGGCCGCGAGGAACGCGGAGCCGGCACCTACCGCGTCACGGAGGAACCGCTGGCTGATGATCGTCGCGTACCCCGCCAGCACGGCCATCATCACCACGATGGCGAGGAAGCCGAGGATCATCCGGGTGCTGATCTTCCTCACGGGGACCCCCC
>DASSAH010000240.1:0-3445 GCA_035685585.1 Coriobacteriia bacterium | reverse complement strand
AGCCGCCGTTCTGCTCCCCGCGGACGTGTCGTTCGCGCTTCCGGCTGGCGTCTAGGTCCTCACGTACGACCCGGACCGGGGGGTGCGCGCGGCGCTGGAAGCGCTCGGCAGGCGAGGCCTCTCTCGGCTGCTCGTCGAGACTGGACCGCGTCTCTTCTCAGCGCTGTACGACGATGACCTCATCGACGAACTCGTGATGGTGACCGCGGGCCGGGTGTTCGGGCCGGGAGGCGTGGGAATGTACCCCGGCGGAACCGGTGCCGCCGGGGCGCCGCGCGCGTTTCGCGCGCGTGAGTGCTCGGTGGTGGGCGAGGACGCGGTGACCGTGTGGCGCAGGAGTGGTGAGAACGATGCCTGACGCGGGAGGGTGGTGAGCACGCGCATGTTCACGGGACTTGTCGAGTCGCAGGGTGTGATCACTCGGATCGAGCGCGTTTCCGGGGGCTTGCGGCTTGAGGTCTACGCCCCCGAGTTCGGACGGGACATGACGATCGGTGATTCCATCGCTGTCGACGGCGCCTGTCTGACGGTGGCGTCGTTCATCCGGGGAGCGTTCCTGGCCGATGTCAGCTCAGAGACGCTGTCACGAACCACACTCTCGGAGCTGCGGCAGGGGTCGAAAGTGAACCTCGAGCGGGCGCTGCGACTCACTGACCGGTTGGGGGGCCACATGGTCACGGGCCACGTCGACGCTGTCGGCACGCTCGTGGGACGGCATGTTGCCGGGAACTCGCGAATCTACCAGTTCGGGCTCGCTCGCTCCCTCATGGAGTACGTGGTCCCGAAAGGCGCCGTAGCCGTCGACGGTGTGTCACTCACTGTCGCCCACCTCAAGGCGGACGGCTTCCATGCGGCGGTCGTTCCGCACACCGAGCAGATCACCACGTTAGGGACGAAGTCCAACGGTGCCGCGGTCAACATCGAGGTCGACATCGTGGCGAAGTACGTCAAGCGCTTCGTCCAGCTATACGCGGGGATGGACGAGACGGACGAGGCGCCGCCACGCCGGGGACTCGGAGACGTGCTGCGCGAACTTACGGAGGGCAGATGACGGCCGAGTTTCGCGATGATCAGGATCTGGCCGTGAAGGTCGAGCGAGCCATCGCCGAGGTGGCTGCCGGCCGCATGGTCATCGTCGTTGACGACGAGTCGCGGGAGAACGAGGGGGACCTGGTCATGGCCGCCGAGAAGGTCACGGCCGACGCGGTCAACTTCATGGCCACGCACGCGCGGGGATTGATCTGTCTGCCACTTCCCGGCGAGCGTCTCGACGAACTTCGGATACCCCCGATGACACTCGCGAACACGTCGGAGCACGGGACGGCGTTCCATGTCTCGATCGGCGCCAAGGACGTGATCTCCACGGGGATCTCGGCCGCGGACCGCGCCGCGACGATACGGGTGGCCGTAGACCCGCAGACCACGGCTGCGGACATCTCGATGCCCGGGCACGTGTTCCCGCTGCGCGCCAGGCCCGGGGGCGTCCTTGAGCGCGCGGGCCACACCGAGACCGCTGTCGACCTCGCGCGGCTCGCCGGGCTGTACCCGGCCGGCGTCATCTGCGAGATCATGAACGTGGACGGGTCGATGGCCCGTCGACCTGAGCTGGAACGCTTCGCGTCCGAACATGGTCTGGTCATGGTCTCCGTGGCAGACCTCATCCGCTACCGGCACCGGACCGAGCGGCTGGTCGAACGCGTCTCAACAGTGGAGATGCCCACGCGCTACGGAAGGTTCGTCGCGCACGGGTACACGTCGCGCGTCGACGGCTCGACCCACGTCGCGCTGGTCGCTGGTGAGGTCGCGGGCATGAGCGAGGTGCTCGTGCGCGTACACTCCGAATGCCTCACAGGCGACGTATTCCACTCGCTTCGCTGTGACTGCGGCGCTCAGCTCGAGGAGGCGATGCGTAGGGTCACCGACGCGGGGAGGGGAGTCGTGCTCTACATCGTTGGACACGAGGGCCGAGGCATCGGGCTTGCGAACAAGCTGCGCGCGTACGAACTCCAGGAGTCGGGGGCTGATACCGTGGAGGCGAACGTGGCGCTCGGCTTCCCTCCTGACCTGCGTGACTACGGGATCGGCGCTCAGATTCTCGCAGATCTCGGACTCACGTCCATGCGACTTCTGACGAACAACCCGACGAAGATCGTCGGCCTTGGAGGATACGGTTTGCGGGTGACCGAACAGGTCCAGCTCGAGGTTCCCGCATGTGACGCCAACCGCTCGTACCTGATTACGAAACGCGAGCGGATGGCACACACCCTACTCGTTGAAGAAGCGACTAAGACCGAAGGAGAAGATGCGTGATGGCCACATTCGAGGGGAATCTCATCGGCACGGGGCTGAAGATCGGCATCGTAGTGAGCAGGTTCAACGAGCTGCTCTCGGCGCGCCTGCTCTCCGGCGCACGCGACGCGTTGCTGCGACACGGGGTAGCCGACGACGATGTGGATGTCGCGTGGGTCCCGGGGAGCTTCGAGATCCCGTACCTCACGAAGCGCCTGGCGAACACCGGGGAATACGACGCCGTCATTGCGCTCGGGGTGATCATCCGAGGCCAGACGCCTCACTTCGAGTACGTCGCGTCCGAGGTCGCGAAAGGTGTGGCAGCGGTTGCGCTCGACTCGGGGGTCCCGGTCATGTTCGGAGTCGTGACGGCCGACTCCATCGAACAGGCGGTGGAGCGGTCAGGGACGAAGGCGGGCAACAAGGGCTGGGACGCGGCGCTCGGCGCGATCGAGATGGCGAACCTGCGCAAGGCGCTCCCGTAGCCTCCGTCCGAGTAAACCAGGAGGCCCCAGCTATCGCGCCGGGGCCTCCTCCGAGTCCAGTGGGCTCTCACCACCCTGTGGCTGTCAGCCGTGGACCGTTGGTCCGCTCGCCGCCCCAAGAGGCGGGCGTCAGACGTTATCAGAAGGAGCAGCGAACAACAAGCGAAGGGTTGTTCGATTCGACGAACGGCGTCCCCGCGACTTCGAACGGCGTTCATCGTCTCCAGCGCGGTCCGCTAGAATGTCAGGCGACACCGGATCGCCTGTGGTCGGCGGATTGGGAGGTACGATGAGGGACCAAGACGAGGTGTCGCGGCCTGATTCCGATGTCTCCACCACCGTGCTCGAGGTCTTCGGCATGAAGCTCGCGGTGAAGAACCGCCGACTCGCGGAGGTCCTCACCCGCGACGCGGCTGAGCTGTTCACCCGTGACAAGAAGGTGGCAAAGCCGACTTCACCCGCTTCCTCGGCCCTCACCCGTGAGGTTGTCGCGGAGGCGTTGCCGGACGTCTTGCTCGCACCGCCTTCGCTCCGCGATGGAGTGGACGACGAGATCCGTACTGCTCTGAAGCACCGATGTGACCACGTGGCTGCGTCCGTGGGCGTCCGGTGCGACGCCGCACATCTCTGGTCCTTCGACGATGGGACGGCCGTGCACGTGCGAGTGATCG
>DASSAH010000239.1:0-6549 GCA_035685585.1 Coriobacteriia bacterium | reverse complement strand
ACCTTCGGCATCGCCGAGGGCGGGGTCGACATCGCTCCGTTCCACGACTTCGACGACACGGTCTCCCAGGAGATCCGGGACGCCGTCGACCAGGCACGTCAGGATGTCATCGACGGCACGGTGACCGTGCCCGCCACGCGCGCCGAGCTGTAGGGCGTGAGGATGAACCTGGCGGTCCGCTAGCCGGATGAAGAGGGCGGCCGGTGTGAGCACCGGTCGCCCTCTTGACGCATCGCCGCGCCAGCGGGACCGATGATCCGAGGAGCCACGGATGGCGGCGCCACTGATAGAGATGCGTGAGGTGACCAAGCGTTTCCCCGGCGTGCTTGCGAACGACCGGGTGTCGCTCTCGCTGTGCGCCGGGGAGATCGTCGCGCTTCTCGGCGAGAACGGCGCTGGCAAGAGCACGCTCATGAACGTGCTGTACGGGCTCCTCAGCCTCGACAGCGGTGAGATCGTCGTGGACGGCCACGCGGTCCGGATCGACTCGCCGCGGCAGGCGATCGACCTTGGCGTCGGCATGGTGCACCAGCACTTCATGCTGGTGCCGCCGTTGACGGTCACCGAGAACATCGTGCTCGGTCACGAACCGGCCAGAGGCGGCGTGATCGACTTCCGTGCGGCGAGGGACGCCGTGCGCGCCATCTCACACCGGTACGGGCTTGCCGTGGACCCCGACGCTCTCGTAAGGGACCTTCCCGTCGGGATGCAGCAGCGGGTCGAGATTTTGAAAGCGCTCTACCGGGGCGCCAGAGTCCTCATCCTTGACGAGCCGACCGCCGTTCTCACGCCACAGGAGGTACGCGAACTCTTCGCCGTCGTGCGCTCCCTGGTCTCCGAGGGGCTCTCGGTCGTCTTCATCACGCACAAACTCGAAGAGGTCATGTCTGTCTCCGACAGGGTCGTGGTCATGAGGGACGGCCGCGTGGTCGGTGAGACCCGTACGTCCGAGACAGACATGGCCGGGCTCGCGCGGTTGATGGTCGGCAGGGATGTCGTGTTCAGGGTCGAGAAGAAGCCGGCGACCTGCGGAGCAGACGTGCTTGAGGTGCGGGACCTGGTCGTGTTGGACGACCGGCGCCTCGAGGCGGTCAGAGGGGCGACCTTCTCGCTGTGCGCGGGGGAGATCGTAGCGATCGCCGGAGTGAGCGGGAACGGTCAGACCGAGCTGGTCGAGGCGCTGACCGGCTTGCGCAGGGTCCGCAGCGGAACGATCACGCTGAAGGGTCGCGACATCACCCATGCCACCGTGCGCGAGACCATCCAGGCAGGCGTCTCACACGTGCCGGAAGACCGCCACCGGCGGGGACTCGTACTGGAGTTCGATCTCACGGAGAACGTCATCCTCGGCGACCACCGCAGAGCACCCTTCGCCACGCACGGCATCCTGAACTCGCAGGCGATGACGGACACGGCACGAAAGCGCATCGGCGAGTACGACGTGCGCACGCCTACCGAACGGGTCAAAGCTGCGGCGCTGTCCGGCGGCAACCAACAACGTCTTGTGCTCGCCCGGGAGATTGGGCGTGACCCCGACCTGCTGATCGCCGCCCAGCCGACGCGCGGTCTCGACGTCGGCGCCATCGAGTTCGTGCATGGCCAGATACTCGCCGAGCGGGAACGGGGGAAGGCTGTGCTGCTCATCAGCCTCGAACTCGAGGAGGTGCAGTCCCTCGCGGACCGGATTCTCGTGATGTTCGAGGGTCGCATCGTGCGGGAGTTCGCAGCTGGCGAGGCGTCCGACGAGGACCTCGGCTACTACATGACCGGGGCGGGCGTCGCGCCGGCCGCCGCAGCGGGGGAGGAGGTGGCGCACGATGGCGCGACCAGGCCATAGGTCGTACGCAGCGGTGGCCACGGGTGCCCTGAAGGAGCTCGCGGTCCCGCTCGTATCGGTCGCGCTCGCGGTGCTCGCCGGCTCGGTCATCATGCTCGTGTCCGGTTTCGACCCCGTGGCCGCGTTCGCCGCGATGCTCGAGGGCGCGTTCGGAGGCGGACGCCAGATCGGTGAGACCATGCTGAGGGCGACTCCGCTGATGTTCACCGGTCTTGCGGTCGCGTACGGCTTCCGAGCGGGTCTGTTCAACATCGGGGCCGAAGGCCAGCTCTTCATGGGTGGCCTGGCCGCGGCGTTTCTCGGAATCGCCCTCGCCGGTCTGCCGCGTCCACTCAACATCGTGCTGATGCTGGTCGCGGGCGCGGCGATCGGAGCCGCGTGGGCGTTCATCCCCGCGTTGCTCAAGGCGAACATCGGGGCTCATGAGGTGATCACGACGATGATGTTCACCTTCATCGGGCGCTATATCGTCTCATGGCTCGTGACCGGACCGCTCAAGGCCGAGGGCCAGATTCCTCAGACCGAGGCCCTTCCCGTCGAATCGACGCTGCCGAAGCTGCACGAGGTGCTCCCGTTCCTCGCGGATTCCCGGGCGCATCTGGGCTTCGTCATCGCGGTCGTGCTCGCCATGTTCGTATGGTGGGTGTTGAAGTACACCTCGCTCGGCTACGAGTCTCGAGCCGTAGGCTTCAATCCCTCGGCAGCGGAGACCGGGGGCATCTCGGTCCCCGCGACGACCGTGAAGGCGCTCTGCATCTCAGGCGCGCTCGCGGGGCTCGCCGGCGTGACCGAGGTCATGGGCGTGCACCTCCGGCTCTTCGACCAGTTCTCGCCGGGCTTCGGGTTCACCGGCATCGCGGTGGCCCTGCTCGCGAAGAACAACCCCATCGGCGTCATCGTGGCCGCGATACTCTTCGGGGCGCTGTCCGCCGGCGCCCTGCCGATGCAGCTTGAGGCCGAAGTGCCGACCAAGGTCATTTTCATCATCCAGGCGCTGATCATCTTCCTGGTTGCGGCGGAGCAGCTTGCCCGCTGGGTTCTCGGCCGGGGACGGCAGGAGGCGCGCGATGTTGGCTGACATCCTGACGGCCGACCTGATCTCGTCGGCGGTGCGCATGGCGACGCCGATCGCGCTTGCCGCCATCGGTGGGACCATCTGCGAGCGGTCAGGTGTCGTGAACATCGCGCTCGAGGGGATCATGCTGTTCGGCGCGTTCATGGGGGTCATCGGCGCGATGTTCTCGGGGAGCGCATGGGTCGGGGTGGTCACGGCCGTCGTGGGGGGCATGTCGCTCGCGGCGGTCCACGCGTTCGCGTCGGTCACCCTCAAGACCGACCAGGTCGTCTCGGGCACGGCGATCAACATCCTCGCTCTGGGGCTCACCGGCTTCCTCATGGAGGTCATCTTCGGCCACCCCGGCACGACGGACCCGGTCTCGCGACTCAGGCCGGTGTTCGAGATCGAGGGGCCGACCGATGGGGCGATCGGGACCGCGTGGCACTGGTTCTCTGAGATCGCGCTCAGCTACACCCCGATCGTCTATCTGGCGATCATCATCGCTATCGTGGGCCATTGGGCGCTGTATCGCACCCGCTGGGGGCTGAGACTCCGGGCGCTCGGGGAGCATCCGCGCGCGGCTGACACGGTCGGCATCAGCGTGACCCGAGGCCGCTACGGCGCGGTCATCGCGAGTGGGGCGCTCGGCGGGTTGGCGGGGGCGAATCTCACGCTCGAGCAAGTCGGGTCTTTCACCGAGGGGATGACGAGCGGCCGAGGATTCATCGCGCTCGCGGCGAACATCTTCGGCCGTTGGACGCCGGGAGGCAGTTACGCGGCCTCACTGTTGTTCGGTTTCGCTGACGCCCTCCAGATCAAGCTGCAGCTCTTCCGTGATGTGATCCGGATTCCGTCGCAGTTCTTCCTCATGCTACCGTATGTGCTCACGGTCATCGTGCTCGCGAGCGTCGTCGGACGGGCTGTGGCCCCCGCCGCGATCGGCAAGCCGTACGAGAAGGGGTAGTCCTCGATGGGTCTCTCGGCAGCAGCCATGTCACTCGCGAGGCGCTGCTTCTGGGCCGGGACGTGGGGAGCGGGTGTGGTGATCGGGGTCGCGGCAGGCGGATGGCTCACCGTCATCGGCGGCGAGGGGAGCGTTCCGGGTGTCGAGCCGCTCCGGATCACGAGGGACGTGGTCGTCCTACCGCTCCTCGCGGGCGGATCGGTCTTCGCTCTGCATCTCTTGGGACAGCTCTTCGTCGCGCTCGCGCGCCGCGCGCGCCCTGGCTGACCAGACCGCCACGACCACCAGCAGGAACAGGCCGTACGCGATGATGTCGCCTGGCAGGTCGGGGGTGAAGTCCCACCCGCGCATCGCGGAGCGGCCGATGTAGGCGGCGATGACGAGCGCCACCGCCGCCCAGATCGGAAGCCTGAAGCGAGGACGGATCACGCCGTCGTGTCCTCGGGTTGTGGACCAGAGCTGTCGCGGCGCCGACGTCGCCTGAGCCCCCAGCGCACGGCGAGCGCCGCAGCCGAGACGACGACGAGCACCGGGAGTCCGCTCAAGACGATCACGATGAGGCGATTCAGGGTGTTGACGAGTCCGCGGACACCCTGCGTCAAGGCGTCGCCGAACCCCCAGTCAGGACCTACCGGGCGTACGATCGGCGGGGTTCCGGCGAGTTCGACAGTCACCGTCGCCATCGCGGACTGACGCTCAAGAAATGAGACCTGGGCCGTGAGAGACTCGATCTCGCCACGGACCCGCGTGAGCTCCCGCTCGACGGCGAGCATCTCCTCGACGTTCTTCGCTTCCTCGAAAAACGTGCGCAGACGGGCCTCCTGAGCCCGGAGGGTATCGAGCCGGGCGGAAAGGTCGATGTGCTCCTGCGTGACATCGGACTCGTCTTCCGATTGGCGCTGCACGACACCAAGGCCGGACACGGCGTCCACAAAGGTGTCGACCTCGTCCGCCGGTACTCGCGCCGTGACGTAGCCGCGCAGGGGCGCGCCGTCGGCGAGAGCCCCCGTGGCTTCGTAACGGTAGATGGGGATGTCCTCGTCGGTGCTGACTTGGACCGCGGTGACGATACCTTCGACCGCCGCGACCTCTTCCCTCACGCTCTCAAGCGCGCGGCCGACGTCATCGACGCGCAGTCGGATCCCCACGGACCGGATGATGTAGCGCTCGTCGGGGGGTACGGCCGAGGCGTCGACCCCGCCTCCCCCGGGAGAGTCCGGCGGCACCGGGGCGATCGCGATCTCGCTCTGGGCGACATCTCCTGCCCCGTCGTGCCAGATCCCGGGCTGCGCCTCTCGGGTTTCCGAAGGGGCGGTGCCCGCACCTTCAGAGCCGCATCCGAGCACGGCGAGGACGCCGGCGAGCATCAGAGCGAGCACCACCCATCGGCCGATCCTGGCTACGCGCGTGTCCATCTCCGTCTCCCATCGTCCGAAGTGGTACAGAGCAGCACGAACGCCCTCATCACCGGCAGGGCGGAGGGCGTTCGGAATGCACTGCGGAACGGAGGCGCTACTTCTGGATCTTCTCCTCCATCTTCTTCATCTGGATCGCGGCATACGCTGCAAGAGCGACGCCGATCGCCACGACGACGAAGAAGGCGGCGATGATCATGTTGACCAACGAAGACGGGATGTTCCACCACATGGGAGATGTCACCTCCGTATCGCCCTGGACTCGCCACCTGTGATTCTACTCTCAGATGTGCGGCGTGAGCAACAAGGGCGCGAAACGCCTCTGGTCATCGTATCCGGCTGTCAGTTCCGACCCTCCTGACCGATAGACGAAGGCGCGAGCCTCTTGGTTCACGAGGGTTTCCGTTCTCCGCCGCCGCCGCCTTGTTCTTGGAGGACATGGTGGGATGAATTCCCATGTAAGTGTTGCATGGTGGGATGAAGTGTCATACAGTACTGAGCATCAGGGTGGTTAGCGGCCATGGATAGGTCCGGCTCGGTACGACCAGGGGAGGACGAGCGGCGATGTTTCTCGGCGACTACCAGCACACGCTGGACGCCAAAGGCCGCGTCTCCCTGCCCGCGAAGTTCAGGACGCAGCTCACAGGCAGGATCGTCGTGGCCAAGGGGCTGGATGCGTGTCTGTACGTGTACCCGGCTGACGAGTACAACGCGTTCGTCCGAGAACTTGCCGCCCGGCAGGACTTCGACCCCCGCATGCGGAAAGTGCGCAGGTTCTTCACCGCCGGCGCCGTGGAGACGGAGTTCGACTCGGCCGGTCGCGTGGTTCTGAGCCCGAAGCTGCGTGAGTACGCAGGTCTTTCGAAAGACGTTGCCGTCACCGGTAACGGGAACCGCATCGAAATCTGGGACGCTGACACGTGGGCCGCGTACCAAGCGGGCGGAGACGCGAGTACCGTCGAGGACTTGGCCAGGGAGCTTGCTGACGCGGGTCTGCTCTAGGACCTTGAGAATGGAATACCGGCACACTCCAGTTTTGCCGGCCGAGGTCACGAAGCATCTATCGTTGCACCCCGGTTCGATCATCGTCGACTGTACCTTAGGCGGGGCAGGACACGCGAAGCGGATAGCAGATTTGATAGCACCCACCGGAATCCTGGTGGGCATCGACCAAGACGACGCAGCATTGAACGCGGCAGCAGACGCACTCCGCCTCGGCCGGCAGATACACCTGGTGAAAGGCTACTTCGCCAATCTCGACCGCTTACTGTCCGAA
>DASSAH010000238.1:0-13168 GCA_035685585.1 Coriobacteriia bacterium | reverse complement strand
CGCACGTCACCAGCGGTCCGGCGCTCACGCGCCTCCAGCGGGCGATCCCGTTCGAACTCACGGGCGAACAGCGAGGGGCCGTCGCCGAGATTCTCACTGACATGGCGTCGTCACGCCCGATGAACCGCATGCTCCTCGGAGACGTCGGTACCGGCAAGACGGTGGTGGCGGCGCACGCGCTTGCGGCCGCCGCCGACACCGGCACCCAGGCAGCGATGATGGCGCCGACCGAGGTTCTCGCCGTACAGTACGCCGAGCGCGTCGGGCGCCTGCTCGACGAGGCGGACATCTCGTGGACACTGCTCACCGGGTCGCTCCCGTCAGCCGAGAGGGCCGCGGCTATCGCGCGCATCGCGAGCGGTGAGGCGAGTGTCACCTTCGGGACCCACGCGCTCGTGAGCCAGGGTCTCGCCTTCAGACGGCTGAGCCTCGCGATCGTCGATGAGCAGCACCGCTTCGGCGTGGCCCAGCGGCTCGCTCTGCGCCGCAAAGGCGCTGCCGCCGACATGCTCGTCATGACCGCGACTCCGATACCGAGAAGCCTCGCCCTCACGCGCTTCGGTGACCTCGAGACCTCGTACCTTCGCGAACGCCCGCTCGGCGACGGGACGCCGAGGGTACATACCCAGCTTCTGAGCTGCGGCGAGCGTGAGAGCGCGTACGACAGCGTCAGAGCAGCGGTCCGATCGGGTCGGCAGGCCTATGTCGTGTGCGTGCTCGTAGACGAGTCCGATGCGCTCGAGGCGCGGGCGGCCAACCGGGAGGCGCGACGGCTCGAGGAGGACGTCTTTGCCGACATGCGTGTCGGCCTGCTGACGGGGAAGATGTCCTCGCCACAGCGTTTCGATGTCATGGACCGGTTTCGGCGCGGTCTTCTCGACATCCTCGTGGCGACGACCGTGATCGAAGTCGGCATAGACGTGCCGAACGCTACCGTGATGATCGTCGAGAACGCGGAGCGCTTCGGCCTCGCCCAGCTGCATCAACTGCGCGGACGCGTGGGACGGGGAGAACATCCCGGCGAGGTCTTCTTGCTCTCGGATTCTACGTCGGAAGAGAGCACGCAGCGACTCCGGGCTATCGAGCGCACCACCGACGGGTTCGCCTTGGCCGAGGAGGACCTGCGTATCAGGGGCGCCGGGCAGCTGCTCGGCGAGGCGCAGCACGGCCTCCCTGAGCTGCGCTTCGCCTCGTTGGCAGAGGACGCGGGACTGCTAGAGCTGGCGCGCGCCGACGCGAAAGAGCTCGTGGCGAGCGACCCGCACCTCTCCTCTCCTGAGCATCACCCGCTCAAGGAGGAGGCGCGCCGCCGGTTCTCCGACGCGTGGACCTGGGCGAGCAGCGGATGAGGATCATCGCCGGCACCCACAGAGGCCGCCGCATCGAGGCGCCATCCGGGACGCGCACCCGGCCGACATCGGACCGGGTGCGTGAGGGGGCGTTCTCGCGGGTGGAGGCGCTCGGCGGCGGCGTCCCGGCCGCACCCGTCCTCGACTTGTTCGCAGGCACCGGTGCGCTCGGCATCGAAGCGTTGTCCCGGGGCGCCACGCACGCGGTCTTCTGCGAGTCGGACCGTCTGGCGTGCGCGGTCCTTCGTTCGAACCTCGTCTCTCTCGGGCTGGCCGAGCGCGCGACCGTCGTCCATGACGATGTGTTCGCCGCTGTGCGCCGCGGCTCGTTCGGCAAGGGTGGATTCGCGTTGCTCTTTCTCGACCCTCCCTATAGAATCGACAAGTCCGAGGTCAGACGTGCCATCGAGAGACTGGTGCGTACGGAGGCACTTCTGGGCGGTGCGCTCCTCGTGTGGGAGCATGCCGCGTCGGACGTGGCCACGTGGCCGACAGAAGCTCTCCGTGACCTCGGCGAACGCCGTTACGGTGACACCACGGTGAGTATCGCCCGTCTGGAAGGGGGAGCCGGATGAAACGTGGCATGTGCCCGGGAACCTTCGATCCGGTCACATCCGGGCACGTGGACATCATCGAGCGTGCCGCGGCACTGCTCGATGAGCTCGTCGTTGCCGTTGCTCACAGCCCCGACAAAGGCGGGGGGCCGCTGTTCTCCGTGCGCGAGCGCTGTGGGTTCATCGAGGAGGCCACAACTCACCTCGCTAACGTCACTGTCCGCCCTTTTGATACTCTCTTAGTCGAGTTCGCGTCAGAGGTCGGCGCGTCGGTCATCATCAAAGGACTGAGAGCGGTCACCGATTTTGAGCGGGAGTTCCAGATGGCTCAGCTGAACTACCGGCTATCGCCAGATATCGAAACCATGTTCATCATGGCCATCCCTGAGTTCATGTACTTGAGTTCGTCGGCGGTCAAAGAGATTGCCCGGCACGGTGGGTCGACGAAGGGTCTCGTGCCCGAGCACGTGCACGACGCACTCGTCGACCGCCTCGTCTGGTCGCACTAGGGAGGACGTTCATGGATATCCTGGCTCTGATCGACAGGATCGAAGAACTCGTCGACAACGGGAGGAGCGTCCCGCTGACGGGTTCGAAGATGGTCGATCCGGAGAAGCTCTACGAGATCGTCGATGAGATCAGAGCGCAGTTTCCCGACGAACTCAAGCAGGCGCGATGGATCGTCAAGGAGCGTCAGGAGATGTTGGAGGAGGCCGAGAAAGAGGCCAACCGCATCCTCGAGGACGCTCGTGACCGCGCGCAGGCCATCGCGAGCGAGCAGGAGATCGTGAAGCTCGCCGAACAGCAGGCCGCGGCGATCATGGACGACGCGCGGACAAAGGAGCGCGAGATCCGGCTCGGCGCCGAGGACTACGCCGATGAGATGCTCGCAAACCTCGAGGTGAACCTCGGCAAACTGCTCACCGCCGTCCAGAGAGGCCGGGACCGGCTCCAGGGTAAGGTCGGTGGGCCCGGCAGCCAACGTCAGTGATGACCGGACACGCCCTGGCGGTCGACGTCTCCTCGGTGTTGCGCGAGACGGGCGCGGCGCTCGATGTCGACGCGGACGTCCCGCTAGGGTCGATCACCGCGGGCGACGCGGTCATCGAGTTCGTCGAGGCCCCTCGTCTCACCGTCACGGTCACAAACGTCGGCGACGTCCTGACCGTCAGGGGATTCGTCGAGGCCACCGCCACCGTTGAATGCGCTCGCTGTCTCGAGCCCTTTCCCTTGCACATACGCGGCGCAGTCGAGGCTGCCGTCGCGTTGACCGGCGAGGCCGATTCCTCGCTGGAGGACCACGAGTGGTATTCGCTCAACGGCGAAACCCTCGACCTTCTGCCAGCGGCTGAGAGCGCGATTCGGATGGAGATGCCCTTCGCGCCGGTCCACGCTGAATCATGCCGGGGGATATGCCCCACGTGCGGATGCGACCTCAACCGCGATGAGTGCGGATGCGAACCGACGCATCCGGGGGCTCACGACACGCCGTTTGCCGCCTTGCGCGAGCTGCTCCCTCCCGTCGAGCGCGAGGACTGAGAGAGAGCGTCCACAGCTCGCCCTCTGTGTTATAGTGAACGGCCGTGCGGCCGCTCGTCGGCCGAGACGAGTATTCCCGCTCGCCGAGCGGCAGGCCGAGGAGAGTGCGATGCCCGTACCAAAGAGGAAGACGTCCCGTTCGGTGCGCGACGCCCGAAGGGCGACTCACGCCATCGAAGCGCCGGGACTCGCTGTCTGTCCCCAGTGTCACCAGCCGAAACTGCCCCATCGCGTGTGCGCGGAGTGCGGCTACTACAAAGGCAAGGAAGTCATAGACACCCAGTAACCTGTGCGCGCGGCCCGCGGACGACCTCGCATGGCACGACCACCACATCTGCTTGCCGAAGGGGAACGCATGTCCGAGACCGCTCTGGTCCGCGTGTGTGTCGACGCTGCCGGCGGTGACCGCGCACCGTCGGCCGTCCTGGAGGGTGTGGCCGCCGCGCTCGACCGCGACCCTTCTCTCGCGATCGTCCTGGTCGGCCCCGCCCGCGACATCCTCCCGTTCGCCGATGCACACGCGCGTGTCACCGCGGTGGAGACATCTGAGGTCATTGGGATGGACGACCACCCCGCCTCGGCTGTCAGGGCCAAGAGGGACTCGTCGATCGTGGTCGGCTGCGGGCTTGTGCGCGACGGCGTCGCAGACGCCTTTTTTTCGGCTGGGTCCACCGGCGCAACGATGGCGGCCGCCACGCTCATCATGGGGAGAGTGCCCGGCCTTCCACGACCGGCGATCGCCGCGGTCATCCCGACCGTGACCACCCCGACCGTCCTGCTCGATGTGGGCGCCAACGCCGACTGCAAGCCCGAGCACCTCGTCACCTTCGCCCACATGGGGCGAGCCTACGCCCGCGTGGTGCTGGGAGTGGAGCACCCGGCGACCGGCCTCTTGAACATCGGGGAGGAGCCCACGAAGGGATCCGCCCTCACGGTGGAAGCGCACTCGCTGCTACGCGACGCGATACCCGGCTTTGTCGGCAACGTCGAGGGTCGCGACGTCATGACCGGGGCCGTGGATGTCATCGTCACCGACGGCTTCACGGGTAACGTCGCCCTCAAGCTGCTCGAAGGCACGTCGCGAGCGCTCCTCGGGCAAGTGAAACAGGCGCTCACGTCAACGTTTGCAGCCCGAGTCGCGGCCTCAGTCGTCGCTCCACCGCTCAGAGCCCTCAAGGCGCGTCTCGACCCGGACACGTACGGCGGCGCGCCTCTGTTGGGTGTCAAAGGGGTCTGTATCATCGGTCATGGGAGTTCGGGGTGCGACGCGGTCGCCGCGGGCGTGAAGGTGGCCGCTCAGGCGGTACGTGGCGACCTGACCGGCCGAATCGCCGCAGCCCTCTCGCACCCGTCCTCGTGAGTCCTTTGCGCACCTCCCTGGGATGTGTACACTACTCGGACACTCCCGCCTGACCACGAACCCACCCTGAGGAGCGCCGACACGCCGATGCGCCGTTTTGCACGGATTTCCGGAACAGGCTCCTACCTCCCCGAGAGTGTGCTCACCAACACAGACCTCGAGCGCATGGTCGACACCACCGACGAGTGGATCGTCTCCCGTACGGGCATCACCGAGCGACGGGTCGTCGGCCCCGGGGAGTCGACGTCGGACCTCGCCTCGATCGCGCTCACTCGCGCGCTGGAGTCCGCACGAATCGATCCGGGTGACATCGACCTCCTCATCGTAGGCACGTCGAGCCCAGACATGATCTTCCCGTCCACGGCGTGTCTGGTCCAAGCGCGACTAGGCATGACGTGCCCCGCCTACGATGTGAACGCCGCGTGCTCGGGGTTCGTCTACGCCCTGCATGCCGCGACTGTCGCGATCGAATCGGGTCGCGCACAGCGAGTCGCCATCGTCGGCGCCGATGCGCTCACGCGCCACATCGACTTCACGGATCGGTCCACCTGCGTCTTGTTCGGCGATGGCGCCGGCGCGGCCGTCGTGGAGGCGGCGAGCGAACCGGGAGTCCTCGGCATCTCGCTCGGGGCCGACGGATCGGGCGCCGGACTTCTCAACATCCCCGCGGGAGGCTCGGCGGAGCCAGCGTCGCGTGAGGCGATTGACGGCCGACGGACGTTCGTGCGCATGAACGGCAACGAGGTGTTCCGGTTCGCCGTCAGAGTGATTCCGAAGGCGACGCTCGAGGCCCTTGAAGCGAGTGGGTTTACGGTGGCAGACCTCGATTGGCTCGTTCCGCACCAAGCCAACCAGCGGATTCTCCGGACCGTCGAGCAGCGTCTCGGGATACCACGCGACCGGGTCTTCAGCCACGTCAGCCGAGTGGGGAACACCTCCGCCGCTTCAATACCGCTCGCCCTTGATGACCTGTATACTGACGGACGGCTTGCTCCTGGAGCCCTTCTGGCCCTGGTCGGCTTCGGAGCCGGACTCACCTGGGGGGCCGCCGTCGTTCGATGGTCCATGACGCGACCCGACAAGGAGGCATGACGCGATGCTTCCCACCCGGCTGACAGACCTCCTGGGCATCGAGTACCCGCTGATACAGGGCGGCATGGCGTGGACCGCGACAGCTGAGCTCTCGGCCGCGGTGAGCAACGCGGGCGGACTTGGCGTCATCGGAGCCGGACACATGCCCACCGGCATGTTGCGCGAGCAGATACGGCTCGCGAAGACACTCACTGACCGCCCGATCGCGGTCAACCTCATGCTGCTCACGCCTCACATCGACGAACTCGTCGAGATGGTGATCGCTGAGGGAGTCGACGCGGTCACGACCGGCGCCGGCAACCCCGGTAAGTACATGACGGCGTTCAAGCAACGCGGTATCAAAGTGATGCCCATCGCCCCGAGTGTGGCGCTTGCCAGACGCCTCGAATCGATTGGTGCCGACGCGATCATAGGGGAGGGGATGGAGGCGGGCGGCCACATCGGTGAGCTCACGACGCTGGTGCTCATCCCACAGCTGGTCGACGCCCTCTCGGTACCGGTCGTCGCGGCTGGCGGCATCGCCGACGGACGAGGTGTCGCGGCGGCGTTCGCGCTCGGCGCCCAGGGCGTCCAGGTCGGAACGCGGTTCATGTGCGCGACCGAGTGCACGATCCATCCGGCGGTCAAGGAACGCATCGTCAAGGCTCGCGACCGCGACACGGTGGTGACCGGGTACTCGACCGGCCATCCGGTGCGCGTCATCAAGAACCGTCTCGCGAAGATCATCGCTGACCTCGACCGCGAGAACCGTCCCGAAGAGATCGAGGCCCTCGGCAGCGGCAAGCTCGCGCTCTGCATGAAGGAGGGCGACCTAGAGATGGGATCGATCATGGCAGGCCAGGCGGCCGCACTTGTGGACTGCGTCCAGCCAGCGGCAGAGATCGTCGAGGAGATGATGACCGGCGCGTGCGCGGTCATCGAACGCCTCGGCGCCCCTTGTCCCACGGGAGCCGGTGAGTGACATGAACGCGGTCTTCGCGTTCCCCGGCCAAGGGTCCCAGCACGCCGGCATGCTGGATGCGATCCCGGAGCCCGATGCGCTCGACCGGCTTCTCGACGCCGCCGAAGCGCTCACCGGACGCGAACTCAGACGGCTCGCGGATGAAGGCACCACGGAGGAGTTGCGGGACACAGTTGTCGCCCAGCCGCTCATCTACCTTGCATGCTGGACGTGGGGATCCGTCCTGATCGACGTCGGGTTGCGCCCGGTCGCGGTCGCGGGGCACAGTCTGGGTGAACTGGCGGCGCTCGCGGTCGCTGGCGTCTACTCGCCCGAGGCCGGCCTCGAGCTTGTGTGCGAGCGGGCTCGCCTGATGGCCGAGTGTGCCGCCGCGGCGCCCGGCGCGATGTCGGCCGTCCTCGGCCTGAGTGCGACCGCCGTCGAGGATGCCATCGCTGGTGTCAGCGAGGTCTGGGTCGCAAACGACAACGCTCCCGCCCAGGTCGTGATCTCTGGCACGCACAGCGCGATCACCGAGGCGAGCGAGGCGCTCCTTGAGCGGGGAGCGAAGCGCATCGTCCCCCTCGACGTGGCCGGTGCGTTCCACACTCCACTGATGCACGAGGCAGCGGCGCGATTCGCTGATCTCATTCGGGCCGCGGAGATCCGTGACGCCACCATTCCCGTCGCCCAGAACACGCGTCCTACCCCCTCCGTGAGCGGTGAGGAAATCCGTGAGGCCCTCATCGGCCAGATGGACTCGCGTGTTCGGTGGACCGAGACGATGGTGGCGATCGCTTCTGCCTACCGTCCCGTCACGCTCATCGAGACGGGCCCCGGGTCGGTGCTAACAGGACTCGCCCGGCGAATCGAAGGCCTCCCCGCAGTCTGCGTGGAGGAGACCGGTGTCGAGGCTCTGATCGAGGAGGTGCTCAGGTGACACGGCTCGAGGATAAGGTTGCCTTGGTCACCGGCGCGTCTCGGGGAATCGGCGCGGCCATCGCGCTGGAACTCGCCGCGCGCGGCGCGGCGGTCGCCGTCAACTACGCGGGCAACGCGGTCGCAGCCGGCGGAGTGGTCGAAGCGATCAGAGCGGCCGGTGGCCGCGCGGTGGCTCTCCAGGCCGACGTCAGCGACACAGAAGCGTGTTCGGCGCTCGTGAGCGCGACGGTCGCTGAGTTCGGAGCCATCGACATCCTTGTCAACAACGCTGGCATCACCCGCGACGGCCTGCTCGTGCGAATGTCCGACGACGACTGGGCTGCTGTGATCGGCACGAATCTGACCGCCGCCTTCACACTGACCCGGGCCGCCGCCGCTCTCATGATGAAGGCACGCTCCGGTGCCATCGTGAACGTGTCATCCGTGGTCGGGTTGGTGGGCAACGCGGGTCAGGCGAACTACGCGGCGGCGAAAGCCGGTCTGATAGGACTCACCAAGGCGGCTGCCCGGGAACTCGCGCCTCGCTCCATTCGAGTCAACGTGGTCGCGCCCGGGTTCATTGAGACCGAGATGACCGCAGGGCTGCCCGAGGCGGTTCGCGACGCCGCGCGCACCCGCATAGCGTTCGGGAGGTTCGGTCTCCCATCAGATGTCGCGACCGCGGTGGCATTCCTCGCGTCAGATGACGCGAGGTACATCACCGGCCAGGTTCTTGCGGTCGACGGCGGCATGACGTTCGTCTAGAGTGTCCGCGAACACGAATGCCGTACAGGTGAGGGGAGGTGTTGTCGAACCTATGCAACGTGAAGAGATCCTCGAGAAGGTGACTGATGTCATCATGGACCACCTCAACGTCGATCGGGAGGACGTGTTGGACGAGGCATCGTTCATAGATGATCTCGGCGCTGACTCGCTCGACCTCGTGGAGCTGGTCATGGCTCTCGAGGCCGAGTTCAATGTCTCGATCCCCGATCAGGACGTCGAGTCCATCAAGACCGTCTCCGACGCAGTCACGTACATCGAAGCGAACATCTGAGCAGCTCGCGCGCCCCTGCCCGTCACGCACGCAGGCCGGGGCGCGCGAGCATCAGCATCTCTCCGGAGTCACCGTGGACCTCATGCCTTCCCTCACCATCGGCTCGAAGACCGCCCGCCTCCCGATCGTCCAGGGAGGCATGGCCGTGCGCATCTCGATGGCGCCGCTCGCCGCAGCCGTCGCTGACTCGGGTGGCGTCGGACTGATCGCCGGGTCCGGGCTCAGCCCCGAGGAGATGCTCGCCGAGATGCGACGCGCACGCGCGGCTACCAGCGGCGTGGTCGGCGTCAACATCATGGTCGCCGTCCGCGTGTTCCCCGAACTCGTGCACGCCGCTCTCGAGGGAGGCGCCGACGTGATCGTCGCGGGCGCCGGCTTTTCGCGCGACGTCTTCACCTGGGCAGCCGCAGCGGGCGTACCGGTAGTCCCCATCGTTGGCTCGGCGCGCGTAGCCACCCTCGCCGAGCGGTTCGGCGCCGCGGCGGTCGTCGTCGAGGGAGTCGAGGCCGGCGGACATCTCGGCACCGACCGCCCGATGCTCGAGCTGCTTCCCGAGATCATCGACGCTGTGGACATCCCGGTCATCGCGGCAGGTGGCGTAGCCACCGGCGCGGACATCCGACGCGCGCTTGACGCGGGCGCCGCCGGCGTCCAGATGGGATCGCGCTTCCTCGCCACGACCGAATCGTCCGCACCTGCCGCGTTCAAGCAGATGTACGTTGACGCCACCGAGGACCAGATCGTCATCGTCAAGAGTCCTGTCGGACTCCCGGGACGCGCGATCCGCAACGCGTTCTCGGAGCGCCTCGCCGATGGCAATCCTCCGGCGATCAGCGCATGCAGCGCGTGCCTCAAGAAGTGCGGCAAGGACTACTGCATCATCGAACGTCTCCAGGCGGCGCAGCGCGGAGACGTGGTCGACGGCCTCGTCTTCGCCGGTATGTCGGCCGTGCGCGTACACGATGTCCCGAGGGTCGCCGAGCTCATGCGACGGCTTGTCGACGAGTACGAGGCGTCCGCGAAGGAGGTCGAACATGCGTAGCGTGGTCCTCACCGGCATCGGAGTGGTCTCACCGATCGGGATCGGAGTCGCTGAGTTCGCGACATCCCTGTTCTCCGGCCGCTCCGGCGTGCGACCCATCACCCACTTCGACGCGGCCGCGTTCTCCACGAGGTTCTCCGCGTACATCGACGAATTCGACCCCTCGACCGCACTATCGCCGAAGGATGCCCGCCGCATGGCGCGGTTCCAGCAGCTCGCAGTCGTCGCGGCCGATGAAGCCGTTGCTGACGCGGCGCTCATCTTCGACGCGGACGAGGCCCACCGCATCGGTGTCATCGTCGGCTCGGGCGTCGGAGGACTCGATGCGATGGAGGAGCAACACACCCGCCTTGCCGAGGGCGGACCGCGGGCGGTGAGTCCCTTTCTCGTCCCGATGATGATCGTCGACCTCGCCGCGGGCCTGATCTCCATACGCCATGGCGCCACGGGCATCAACTACTCTCCGGTCTCCGCGTGCGCCACGGGGGCCCACGCGATCGGGGAGGCCGCCGCCGCGATCGTGCGCGGCGATGCCGACGTTGTCATCGCGGGCGGCGTCGACGCGGCGATAACCCCCTTGGGTCTCGCCGGTTTCGCCGCTGCCCGGGCTCTCTCCACCCGAAACGATGACCCCCAGGGAGCCTCCCGCCCGTTCGACGCCGGACGCGACGGGTTCGTCATGGGTGAGGGGTGCGGCATCTGCGTCCTCGAGGAGCGCGCACGCGCCGAGGCTCGCGGAGCCCGCATCTACGCTGAGGTGGCTGGCTACGGGGCTACCGCGGACGCTCACCACATCACGGCGCCGGAACCCTCAGGCGCTGGCGCCGCGCGCGCCATGAGAATCGCACTCAGCCGATCCGGTCTAGCGCCGGGCGACATCGGATACATCAACGCTCACGGCACCTCCACTCAGCAAGGTGATGTGATCGAGACCCGCGCGATCAAGGACGTCTTCGGCGCGTCCCCTCCACCTGTGTCGTCCACGAAGTCGATGACCGGCCACCTTCTCGGAGGGGCCGGCGCGGTCGAGGCGATAGTCTGCATGCTCGCGCTTGAACGCAACATGCTCCCTCCGACCATCAACCTCGACGATCCTGACCCTGAGTGCGACCTCGACTACGTACCCAAGCGCGCCCGCGCCGCGCGCGTGGACGCCGCCATGAGCAACTCATTCGGCTTTGGCGGCCACAACGCGACCCTCGTGTTCACCAGAGGCTAGGTCGCATGACGCGACGCATGCCTGGACGGGACCCACTCATCACGCGGGCGCAGACCGTTCTCGGGCACAAGTTCGCCGACCCGAACCTCTTGCTCACGGCCCTGACCCATCCGAGCGCAGCCGCCTCCCGCGCGGAGGCGTTCGGGCATCAACGCCTCGAGTTCCTCGGCGACGCTGTCGTCGGACTCGTCGTGGTCGATGAGCTCTTCTCCCGGTTCCCTGACCGCTCGGAGGGGGAACTGACAAGACTCAAGGTCCGGCTCGTGTCCGGGGACACGCTGGCCCTCGTCGCCGAGCGGGTCGGCCTCGGCGGCCTGTTGATACTCGGCGAGTCCGAGCTTGGCGCTGGCTCGCGCGGACTGCGATCCGCGCTCGAGAACGCATACGAGGCGTGCGTGGGCGCCCTCTACGTGGACGGAGGCCTTGCGGCTGCGCGCGCGTTCGTGACGGCCACGCTCGGGCCCTACCTGACTGACGACGTGCTCGGACCGCATGATCGCGACACCGATCATCCAAAGACGCGCCTCCAGGAGATCGCGCAAGCTGGTGGCCGGACCGTCGAGTACCGCATCGTGTCAGTACACGGACCGCCGCACGACCGTACGTTCGCGGCCGAGGTGAGCGTGGACGGCGACGTGCTTGGCATCGGGAGCGGACCGACCAAGAAGGAGGCCGAGATGCGCGCGGCGAGCGAGGCTCTCGGCAAGATTTTGCCTGGCTGAGACATATGTCGCGCCACGGCCGCCGACGCACCGTGTGGTAGAATCTCCTGCGTTCGCGAGCTTCGTCCCGTCGTGCCACCCCCGCGCCATCGGAAGGTCCAGTGCATCTCAAGTCACTGACACTCAAAGGCTTCAAGTCGTTCGCGGACCGGACCGAGCTGACGTTCGAGCCCGGGGTGACCGTCATCGTCGGCCCCAACGGTTCCGGCAAGTCCAACATCTCGGATGCGGCGCTGTGGGTGCTAGGAGAGCAGTCCGCCAAGAGCCTGCGCGGCCAGGCCATGGAAGACGTCGTCTTCGCCGGCTCATCGGCTCGTCAAGCGGCCGGGGTCGCCGAGGTCGACCTCGTCCTCGACAACGCCGACGGCACCCTTCCTATCGAGTTCACCGAGGTGACGATCACTCGCCGCATGTTCCGCAACGGTGAGAGCGAGTATCTCGTCAACCGGTCTCCGTCACGCCTGATGGACGTTCAGGAGCTGCTCCATGACACCGGTCTGGGGCGGGACACCCACTCGATCATCAGTCAGGGGAGGCTTGATGAGGTCCTCAACGCCCGCCCGGAGGACCGGAGAGTGCTGATCGAGGAGGCGGCGGGCGTCCTCAAGCACAAAAAGCGGCGTGAACGCGCGCTGCGCAAGCTAGCCGGGATGGACACGCACCTCGCACGGGCGCGTGACGTCCTCACGGAGCTCGACCGCCAACTGCGTCCACTTGAGCGCCAGGCGTCCCGTGCCGCACTTCACTCCGAGCTTCGTGCCGAACTGCACGCCCTCGAAGTCGCTATCGCCGTCGACGACCTCAAGACGCTTCAACACGTGTGGGAGACGGTCAGCAAGCGCGAAAGAGAGCACGACGCCGAGCTCGAGCTGGCTCGGTACCGGCTCGCCGAGAAGGAGCGCGAGCTTGCGAAGTTCCAGCTGCTCCTCGAGGAGAAGGGGCTGTTCGTCGGAGACCTCTCAGAGCAGCGCCGCAGACTTCAGTCCATTCTTGAGCGGATCAACTCCGGCCTCCTCCTGCTGGAGGAGAAGGGCAAGAATCTTGTTGATCGCCTCAGCGACCTGCGGGCGAAGCTCTACCAGTCCCAGACCCGTTCCGAGGAGCGCTCCGCTGAGCTCGAACGCCTGGCGTCGGGACGGCTCGAAACCGACGCCGGAATCAAGGCGCTCTACGGACAGCTGTCCGAGCTCCGGCGGACGGCGGAACACGCAAAGAAGGAGCGTATCGCCGCCGACGAAGCGCTTGCGGCGATCGCCGCCGAGACGCGGCGGCACCGCAAAGCGCTGGACGACGCGCGCGCAGACCTCGCTGCCCTCGAGAACTCGGTGTCTTCTCTGCGATTCGAGTCTGGGTTGCTCCGCGACCGGATCGCC
>DASSAH010000237.1:0-5860 GCA_035685585.1 Coriobacteriia bacterium | reverse complement strand
CGATACGGTCGCGGCACAGGCCCCTGACGTGACGGCGCCGGCCGGCATCCTCGTCGCCGCCGACGGCCAGGTGCTCTGGGCGCGCGAGGCGGACAGCCGCCGCGCGATGGCGAGTACCACGAAGATCATGACGGCCGTTGTCGCCATCGAGAACGCATCGCTTGATGACCGTGTCACGATCACCTCGAGGGCGACCGCTGTCGGAGAGGCCGCCGCGCGCCTGAGGCCCGGCGCCGACTACCCGCTCAGGACGCTCGTCGAGGCGTTACTCGTGCGGTCGGGCAATGACGCGTCGGTCGCCGTTGCCGAGCATGTCGCCGGTGATGTGGATCGGTTCGTCCAGCTGATGAACGACAAAGCCGAGCAGCTGGGGCTTGAGAACACGAGGTTTGCCAACCCCCACGGTCTCGACGAGGCGGGACACCACACGACCGCCGAAGACCTGGCCACGCTCGCCCGGTACGCGATGGCCAACGACGAGTTCCGGCGTATGGTCGCCATCGAGGCGATGGAGATCGAGGGGGCTGGGGGCGTCCAGGAGCTCGAGAACAGCAACCTCCTCATCGGGACCCTCGAGGGAGCCACCGGGGTCAAGACGGGCTTCACGGGCAATGCGGGCTTTTGCCTCGCCGCGTCCGCTCAACGCGATGATGTCGAGCTGTTCTCCGTGGTCCTCGGGGCTGCCAGCGAGCAGGAGCGCTTCCAGCAATCGGGGCTGCTGCTCGAGTGGGGGTTCCTCCATTACGGCGTGCGGCGTCTCGCCGAGAGCGGTGAGGTCATAGCCTCCGTTGCCGTGGCAGACTATCTCGACCGCTCCTTCGACGCCGTGGTGGGTGAGCCGGCGGACCTGCACGTGTTCGACCTCGCCGGTGAGGTGACACGGGTTGTGCGCGTTCCGGAGCACGTGGAAGCTCCGGTGGCTCGCGGGGAGCGGGTCGGGACTCTGTCGTTCGTGCAGGGCGGACGTCTGATCGGTCAGGCCCCGCTCATCTCGGTAGTCGACATCAGGAGGCCGACGCTTCCCGAGAGGGCCTGGATCGCCCTCGTGCGTGCATGGAGGTCGGTGTCGGGTGCCGACAGCGTGGCCGAGCCGGCGTCATGAGGACCTGACCGGACCGGGGTCGCGGGTGCGGTTCCGCATGCGGCCGGAGTGGGGAGCATCGCCATGGGTAGAGAGCTCACGAAGACGCCGCTCTACAGCGAGCACCAGGCGCTCGGCGCGCGGATGGGGCCGTTCGCCGGCTACGAGATGCCGATCCAGTTCTCGGGGGTCACCGAGGAGCACCGCGCGGTCCGCACCTCGGCAGGCATCTTCGACGTTTGTCACATGACGCAGTTCAGGGTGTTCGGCTTCGGGTCGTTCGACTTCCTCCAAGGGGTGCTCACCAACGATCTCGCGCGCATCTCCGAGCTTGGCGCCGCCCAGTACACGCTCATCTGCGACGAGGACGGCGGGATCATCGACGACCTCATCGTCTACCACACGGGCGACTTCGAGTACCTGCTCATCGGAAACGCGGCGAATCGGACCACTGATCTCGACTGGTTGCGCACCCGCCTCCTCGACGGGGCGGGGGGCGAGTCCGGTGAGCAGTCGCCCGCTCCCGAGCGGGGTCTGATCGAGCTGGCCGACGAGACCGACCGGACCGGGCTCATCGCGGTTCAGGGGCCTCTCGCGCTCTCCGTCATCAGCGAGCTGGCCGATGACGGCTTCTCGGCACCCGGGCGATTCCGCATCTCCGAGGCGCGTCTCGCAGGCGTCCCGGTCCTTGTGGCGCGCACGGGCTACACCGGTGAGGACGGCGTCGAGATCGTCTGCCACGCCTCTCACGCTCCGCTGCTCTGGAGGGCGTTGCTGAGCTTCGATGAGGTGATCCCGTGCGGTCTGGCCGCTCGCGACAGTCTGCGCCTGGAGATGGGTTACCACTTGTACGGCAGCGACATGGACCGCGGCGTCGACCCGGTGTCGGCCGGACTCGGCTGGGTCGTCCCCGAGAAAGGCGTCCCGTTCACAGGGTCGGAGGCGATTGCGCGCATCCGGTCGAGCGGGCCGTCCAGACGACTCGTCGGCCTGGTCGTTGAGGACGGGATCCCAAGGGCAGGTCACCCCGTGTTGCACGAGGGGAGTGAGGTCGGTAAGGTGGCAAGCGGCACGTTCTCTCCCTCGCTGCGCACCGGGATCGCCACCGCGTATCTGCCGGTCTCGCTCACCGAGCCGGGTACTGGGGTGAGCGTGGCGATCCGTCGCAAGGTGGTGTCGGCCCGGGTCGAACGCACGCCGTTCGTGAAAGCGACGTCCCTGTCGTAGCAGGCCGAGAGGAGCGGGGTGAGCATGTATCCGGACGATCTGAGGTACGACAAGGCGCATGAGTGGGTGCGACTAGAGGGTGATGTCGTCGCAATCGGCATCTCGCACTTCGCACAGAACCAGCTCGGCGAGGTCGTCTACGTCGATCTTCCGTCCGAGGGCGAGTCGCTCAGCGCCGGGGACGTGTTCGGCGAGATCGAGTCGGTCAAGTCCGTGTCCGAACTGTACTCACCGGTTGACGGCGAGATCGTCGAGGTGAACGACACCCTTGCCGACGCGCCCGAGACGGTCAACGAAGACCCGTACGGAAAGGGCTGGATGATCAAGGTTCGCCTGTCAGACCCTGCCCAGCTCGATGACCTGCTCTCGGCGGTCGAGTACGAGGCGCTCCTGTCCGAGGAAGCATAACCGGCGCATGCGCCACATCTCGGTGACCTGCGAGCAGCGCGAGGCCATGCTTCGCGCGGTTGGCTGCGAGAGTGTCGAGGAGCTGTTCGCCGACATTCCCCGTGACGCGCGCTTCGACCGCGAACTCGCGATCGAGGGCGGGCTTGCCGAGATGGAACTGGTCGCACATGTGCGCGGACTGGCCGGCGCCAACACCCCCGCTGGCGGCATGGTGAGCTTCGCGGGAGCGGGATGCTACGACCACTACGTGCCCGCGATCGTCGACCACGTGCTCCGCAAACCCGAGTTCTTCACCGCGTACACGCCGTACCAGCCCGAAGTCAGCCAGGGGACGCTTCAGGCGATGTACGAGTACCAGTCGATGATGGCCCTGCTCACGGGGATGGACGTCTCGAACGCGTCCCTGTATGACGGCGCGACCGCCCTCGTCGAGGCCGCGATGATGGCCGTCCGGATCACGCGCAGACGCCAGGTCGTCTGCGCCGGGACCGTGCATCCGGAGTGGCAGTCCACGCTGCTCACCTACGCGGCCGCCGGCAACTTCGATGTCGCCTTCGTGCCCTCGCGCGGTGGCGCGGTCGCGTTCGATAGCGAGGACGTGACGTCGGTGTTGCGCGAGGGCGCTACGGCGGCACTCCTTGTGAGCAGTCCCAACGTGCTCGGCAACGTGGAGGACGTCCAGCGCGCGGCATCGCTCGCCCATGAGACGGGCGCTTTGCTCGTTGTGGCTGCGAACCCGCTGCTCCTCGCGGTGATGGCGTCTCCCGGAGACCAGGGTGCCGACATCGTGGTGGGGGAGGGTCAGCCGCTCGGCAACGCCATGAGCTTCGGCGGTCCGGGATTCGGCTTCTTCGCGTGCAGGGAAGAGTACCTCCGGCACGTCCCGGGACGTCTTGTCGGCCGCACCGTCGACATGGACGGTAACCCGGCGTTCGTGCTCACGCTCTCTACCCGGGAGCAGCACATCCGAAGAGAGAAGGCGACGAGCAACATCTGCAGCAACCAGGCGCTCTGCGCGCTGGCGGCCGCAGTCTACCTGAGTGCCGTCGGTCGCGACGGCCTGGCGGCGACGGCGCGCGCGTGTATCGCGAAAGCGCACTACCTGCGTGAGGCGCTGCTCGCCACAGGGCGCTTCCGCGCCCCGTGGGACAGCGCGTTCGCTCACGAGTTCGGACTCATCTACGACGGTGACGTCACCGCCATGCGAGACGCGCTGTTCGCACAGGGCTTCCTAGCCGGTGTGCCCCTCAGCATGCTCGGCCCGCTCGACCGGACCGGGATCGATCCTGGGGTCGCGGACTCGATCGTCCTGTTCGCGGTTACCGAGAAGCGGTCACGTGCCGAGATCGACGAGTTCGCTGCGCGGGTGGCGGCCCTGTGACCGGGCAGCCGAGACACGCCGAGCGGGGTGTCCGCCGCGGCCCCCGGGAGCTCATCTTCGAGATGGGCTCGCCCGAGTCCCGCTGCGTTGAGCCGCCAGCGCTCGACGTGCCCGAGGTCGACCTCGCGGAAGCGCTCGGCGGCGCCGTGCGTGAAGAGCCGGTGGCCCTCCCGCGGGTCACCGAGGTCCAGATCGCGCGGCATTACGCGCATCTCGCGTCGATGAACTTCGGCGTTGATTCGGGCAGCTATCCCCTCGGCAGCTGCACCATGAAGTACAACCCGCGGGTGAACGAAGACGCGGCACGGCTGGAAGGGTTCGCCGGGCTGCACCCGTATCAGCCACTTGAATCGGTACAAGGCGCGCTCGAGATGATGGCCGGTCTTGCCGAGGCGCTCGCGGAGGTCTCAGGACTGCCCGGTGTCACGCTGCAGCCGGCGGCAGGGGCGCACGGCGAGCTCACCGCGCTGATGTGCATCCGCGCGTACCATGCCGAGCGCGGCGCGGTCCGTTCGCGGGTGCTGATCCCTGACACCGCCCACGGCACCAATCCCGCGACCGTCGCGATGTGCGGTTACGACGTCACAACGGTACGGAGCGACGCGGCGGGCGGTGTCGATGTCGTCGCGCTGCGGGAGGCCCTCGACGCCGATGTCGCCGCGGTCATGCTCACTAACCCGAACACCCTCGGGCTGTTCGACGAGAACATCCTCGAAGTGACTCGGCTGGTCCACGCGGCGGGGGCGCTGGCCTACTGCGACGGCGCGAATCTGAACGCGGTGATGGGTATCTCGCGTCCCGGTGGCATCGGGTTCGACGCGCTCCATATCAACCTCCACAAGACGTTCTCGACGCCGCACGGCGGGGGAGGTCCCGGTGCGGGTCCGGTGTGCGTGTCCGCCGAGCTTGCGCCCTACCTCCCGGGACCGATTCCTGTTCGCGTGCCGGACGGGACGTTCCGATTCGAGAATCCGGCCCGGTCGATCGGGCGTGTGCGCTCGTTCTACGGCAACGTGGGTGTCCTGGTCCGGGCGTACGCGTACGTCAGAGCGCTCGGCGGAGCGGGCCTGCGCGAGGTGAGCGAGCAGGCGGTGTTGTCGGCGAACTACCTCAAGGAGCGGTTGCGAACGCACTACGACCTGCCGTACGACAAGACCTGCATGCACGAGTTCGTCCTGTCGGGCTCACGTCAGAAACGCGAGTACGGGGTGCGCACCCTGGACATCGCCAAGCGGCTGCTCGACTTCGGCTTCCACCCGCCGACCGTCTACTTCCCGCTCATCGTGGAAGAGGCGCTGATGATCGAACCGACCGAGACTGAGTCTCTTGCCGAGCTTGACCGGTTCGTCGACGCGATGGTCGCGATCGCCGAGGAGGCGGCCGCTGAGCCTGAGGTCCCGAAGGGCGCCCCGTACACAACGCCGGTCCGCCGTCTGGACGAGGCCGGCGCCGCACGCAATCCCGACCTTCGCTATCGGCCTGAGGTGTGAGCGGATCGTCGCGTCCGTGGCGTCTGATCGTCGATCCTATCCCGGCGGAAGGTGCGTGGAACATGGCGGTCGACCGGGCGCTTCTTGAGGCTCGAGCGGCTGGCGAGGCGCGGCCGACGCTACGCGTCTACTCCTGGGTGCGTCCGACCGTCTCGATCGGGAGGTTCCAGGACCCGGGAGGGATCGACGTCGAGTTCTGCCGCGCGCGCGGAATCGACATCGTGCGCAGGCCGACCGGCGGGCGCGGAGTGCTGCACGACGATGAGGTGACGT
>DASSAH010000236.1:0-3258 GCA_035685585.1 Coriobacteriia bacterium | reverse complement strand
AAGCGGGTCGGGGGCGTCAGCGCCCGCGAGCGTTGCCGCGAGCAGCGTCCACGCGCGGGGCACCACCGAGTACGTGCCGTATCCGCCGCCGCCGGTGCACGCGAGCCGCCCCGAACAGTGCTCCTCGGCAAGAGCGATCAGGCGCACGTAGAGTTCGCGCATGTCCGAGAGCGTGAGACCGAGGTGGGTCAGAGGATCGGCGTGGTGTGAGTCCGCGCCGCACTGGACGAGAAGGGCGTCGGGCCGAAACGCCGCGAGCGCGGGGCTCACGACCTCGTCGAGCGCGATCCCGTAGCATGTGGCGCCCGCGAACGGCGGCAGCGGCACGTTGAGCGAGTACCCCGCGCCCTTGCCGGCGCCGGTCTCGTTCTCGGCGCCCGTGCCCGGGTAGAGATAGCGACCTGACTCGTGCAGCGAGATCGTCAGCACGCGAGGATCCGAATAGAAGAGCTCCTGGACCCCGTCGCCGTGGTGCGCGTCGACGTCGAGGTACGCGATGCGAGCGTCCGGATGCGCGTCAAGCGCCACGGCGATCGCGACGGCGGGGTCGTTGTAGACGCAGAACCCGGCCGCCCGGTCGCGATGTGCGTGATGCAGACCGCCCGCCACGGCGAAGGAGTAGCCGGCGTCATCTGCCGAGAGCGTGCGGAGCAGCGCGGCGATCGTCCCTCCGGCGATGAGTGCGGCGGCCTCGTGCAGGCCCGGCGCGGCGGGCGTGTCTCCCGGGCCGATGCCGCGCAGCGTGCGCCAGGCGAACCGGTTCGGGGCCGAGGAGGCTTCCCGCACCACGGCGACGTACTCGGGGTCGTGGACGAGGGTGAGTTGACGCTCGGTCGCGGGGCGCACGTCGCTCAGGTGGGCGATGGGGCCGCCCGTATCGGCGAGCAGGCCCATGTCGCGCATCAGGTCGACCGCGAGCGTGAAGCGCTCAGGCTTGAGGGGATGGTCCGGACCGAGGTCGTAGGAGGCCATCGCGTCGGAGTAGACGAGCGTGCAGGTCACGGGCGCTCCTTTCGGCGGTTGGGGAGTTCGTACCCACGGAGCGACGTGACGCCGCGCACCACGCGTGTCCCGCCGTGGTATACAGCAGTGTGACGTCCGCGCGTGTCATGCGCGGACGCGGCGGGTGTCGTAGAATGCTCGACTACGTGCCTGCTCAGGCGTTGATCGTATTCGCACGGGTCCGGGCCGCGGGCCACGACCGCGGACCGAGAGTCAGGAGAGGTGATCGCCATCCCGGGGAAGACCATGGCCGAGAAGATACTCTCGGCCCATTCGAACACCGATGCGCGCGCTGGTGACATCGTCGTCGCCGACGTGGACTTCGTGATGGGGCAGGACGGCACGTCTCCGCTCGCGATCCGCGCGCTTTCCGAGATGGGCTTTGACGCCGTCTTCGACCCTGAGAAGGTCGCGCTCGTCATCGACCACTCGTCACCGAGCCCGCTCGAGGGCGTGAGCGCTCTGCACACGCTCATGCGGGAGTTCGGCAAGAAGACCGGCGTGCGCATCTATGACGTCGGCGAAGGGGTGTGTCATCAGGTCGTCCCCGAGCACGGGCACGTGGTCCCGGGGGACCTCATGATCGGATGTGACTCGCATACCTGCACGTACGGAGCGCTGAACGTCTTCTCGACCGGCGTCGGTTCGACCGACGGCGCCGCGGCCATGGCCTCGGGGAAGCTCTGGTTCAAAGTCCCCGACTCGATCAAGGTCGTCTTCGACGGGACAATGCGGCCCGGGGTGTTCAGCAAGGACCTCGTGCTGTACCTTGCCGGCCAGATCGGCGTGGACGGCGCGACGTACCAGGCCATCGAGTTCAGCGGGCCGGTCATCGACGCGCTCTCGGTCGAGGCCCGCATGACCATCAGCAACATGGCCATCGAGGTCGGCGCCAAGGCCGGGCTCATGAGGGCCGACGAGAAGACGCTTTCCTGGTGCGCGGGGCGCGGCACGCGCACGTCCGCGCCGGTGGACCCGGACCCGGACGCGGTGTACGTGCGCGAGGTGGTCGTCGACGCGACCTCGGTCGGCCCGCAGATCGCTCGGCCGCATGCAGTGGACAACGTCGTGCCGGTCGAGGACGTGGCGGGCACCCCGGTCGCTCAAGGCGTGCTCGGCACCTGCACGAACGGGCGTCTCGAGGACCTTGCGATCGCCGCCGCGATCCTGCGGGGCCGCCGCGTGCATCCCGATGTCCGCTTCATCGTGGCCCCGGCCTCGAAGCAGGTCTACCTCGACGCCATGGCCGCCGGCCATATCCAGACGCTCGTCGAGGCCGGAGCGGCCGTCGTGACCCCGGGGTGCGGTCCGTGCGTGGGTACGCACAACGGCGTGCCGAGCGATGGCGAGAACGTGATCTCGACGGCCAACCGCAACTTCCGCGGCCGGATGGGGAACAGCAACGCGTTCATCTATCTCGGCAGTCCGGCCACGGTGGCCGCATCCGTGATCGAGGCGCGGATCGCCGACCCGCGCGCCTATTTCGAGTAGACCGTTCAGCTGTACCGGGAGAGGCAGATGGAACTGAGGGCACAGGCGTTCAAGTACGGCGACGACATCAACACCGACTACATCATCAGCGGGAAGTACAAGTTCAAGTCTGCCGACATGGAGGCCATGGCGCGCCACGCGATGGAAGACCTCGACCCGCGCTACTACGAGAAGGTGAAGCCCGCGGGCGGCTTCCTCGTGGCCGGCAGGAACTTCGGCATGGGGTCGAGCCGCGAGCAGGCGCCGCTCGTCCTCATCCACAGCCACACCCGGGCGGTGCTCGCGAAGAGCTTCGCGCGCATCTTCTTCCGTAACGCCATCAACACGGGACTTCCCGTGGTGGAGTGCGACACCGACCTCATCGATGACGGAGACGAACTCATCGTTGAGTTGCGTGCCGGTGTGGTGCGCAACGTCACCACCGGTGTCGACATCCCGTTCGCTCCGCTGCCGCCCGTCATGGAGCAGCTGCTTGCCGACGGCGGTCTGGTGGAACATTTCAAGAAGCATGGCGGCTTCAATCTCTAGGAGGTCACGGCCGATGGTGGCCAAGAAGACGCACGCCGAGAAGCTGACGGAGCTTCTCGCGCACGACAAGGAACATGTGGCCGCTCAGGCAGCCGAGGACACGCGGGCCCTTTCCGCCCTGTTCGAAGCGCTGTCCGGCGACAACCGCGCTCACCGGGTAGCGGCGGCCCGAGCGCTCCACGCCCTCGCGATCAAGGCGCCCGTGACGCTGAAGCCCTACGGCGCCGAGCTTGCCGA
>DASSAH010000235.1:0-6145 GCA_035685585.1 Coriobacteriia bacterium | reverse complement strand
TGGCGGGAGCCGCGATCGCGACGCGCATGACATCCTTCTGTCGCCGGCGCACCAGCGGGCTGCCCGGATCGGTGATGACGATGAACCGCCTCCCTGCGGCCACGCGTCCAAGCTCGTCGTCCATCCATGCGCGGAACACCGCATAGAGCGCGAGCGGTTCGATGGTCGTCCCGGACTTGCTCGCAAGTATGAACGCCGTGGTCGGCGGTGTGAGAGTGCCGAGCAGCCGCTCGGTCGCCGATGGCGCCGTCGTGTCGAGCACATGCAGTCTCGGCGCGCCTTCGGCTGGCTCGAGCACCCGGTCGATGACGAGTGGTGCAAGCGACGACCCCCCCATGCCGAGCAAGACGAGGTCGGTGATCTTCTCGCCGGCCATCTCGGCGGCCAGATTATCGATGAGCGGGAGCCTGAGGACCGCCCTTTCGGCGAGGTCGGTCCATCCGAGCCGGTGGATGATGCGTGGGCGCATCTCGACATCGGCCGAGAAGAGCGTGGGATCGCGATCGGCCAGCCGTGCGGCGGCATCTGCCTCGGCCAGACGGGTCATGGCATCCATCCGGACTCTCCTTTGCGCGTACACGAGGCGGCTCACGACCAAGCCGCACATATCGAGTATATCGGCGTGCGCTCAGGAACTCTGACGTGAGGTCGGCTCGTCGGTGGCGGTGACGGGAACGGGCGGTCCTTCGACCGGCGACGTGCCGGCCGGTTCGAGTCGCGCGACCATGACGCCCGCGGCCACCACAGCCACACCGCCGACGAGCACGGAGAGTGTGAGACTCTCTCCGAGGAACAGAGCCGCGAACAGGACCGCGCTGACAGGTTCGGCGTACGTGAGGATCGCCGCCCGGTCGGCAGGGACGAGGCGCAGGCCGGTCAAGAAGAGTCCGCCGGTGAACGCGGTGTGGACGACGCCGAGCGTCGCGAGCGCAGCCCACTCGGGCGCTCCGACTGGCCCGTCGAGCAGGAGCACAGCCGGGAGGAGCACCACCGCCGCCACGAGGTACTCGCCGAGCATGTAGGTGCTCGCGGGAATGCCTTCCAGGAGGCGCTTCACGAACACCACCAGGAACGCGTAGGTGACCGACGACGCGATCGCGCACGCCGCCCCGAGGAGCTGCCGTTCGTCGGCGAAGGTAAGATGCCGCGGACCGACGATGATCGCCGTTCCGGCCAGCGCCGCGATGAGCGGCACCACGATGCGGCGGTCGAACGGCCGGCGAGAGACAATCGGGTTGAGCACCGCCACGAACACGGGACCGAGATAGCCGAGCAGTACGGCTACGGCGACGTCGACGAGCGTGAGCGCGGTGAGGAAGAGGACCCAGTTGAGGGTGAGCAGGACGCCCATGCCCGCGACGCGGAGCTTCATGCTTCGCGGCAGCGCCGGCAGCTCGCCGAGCCGGTTCTTGAGGGCCAGGTACGCGCCTATCGCGAGCGCGGCGAACAGGACGCGCCAGAACACGATCACGGCGGGGTGGGCCACCGTCGAGCGCACAAGGAGCGCGATCGATCCCCACACGGTGGCGGCAATCGCGATGCGAGCGTACCCAGTTGCGGGCGTCGGTCCCAGCAGCGCGATCACGACGACGCGTCCCGGTTCGCGCCGCCGTTCAGCAGATCCTCGGCAGCTGTTCGCCCACGAGCATGTCCATGATGCGCGCGGCCCCGAACGGGGTCTGCACGTAGACGGTGCCCGGGCGCTCGTCGCGCACCTCGCCGATGATGGCGGCGTCTTGCCCATAGGGCGCCGAGCGCATGGCCGCAAGCGCCGCCTCGGCCTGCTTGGCGGGGACGACGGCGATCATCTTGCCCTCGTTCGCCACCTGGTAGATGTCGTAGCCGAGCATCTCGCACGCGCCGACGACCTGCGGGTGCAGGGGAACCGAACTCTCGTCGACCGTGATCGAGACGTTCGAGGCGTCAGCGATCTCGTTGAGCGCCGACGCGAGGCCGCCTCGGGTGGGGTCGCGGAAGCAGCGGACATCCGGCGCGGCCTCAAGGACCGCCGCGGTGAGCGCGTTGAGTGGCGCGGCGTCCGAGCGCAAGTCGGTCGAGAACTCGAGGCCTTCACGAGTCGAGACCACCGTGATTCCGTGGTCCCCGAGCGTCCCGGAGAGCACGACGACGTCACCGGGCCTGCACCGGGTGCTTGAGAGCGACACGCCTGGAGCGAGCATGCCCACGCCGGTGGTGTTGACGTACACCCCGTCGCCGTGTCCCCGCTCGACGACCTTGGTGTCTCCCGTGACGATGCGCACCCCGGCCTCGGCAGCCGCGTCGCGCATGGAGGCGAGGATGATCCGGAGGTCGTCGACGCGCAGCCCCTCTTCGAGCACGAATCCGACGGACATGTAGCGGGGAGTGGCGCCGGACGTGGCCACGTCGTTCACGGTACCGCACACCGCGAGGCGACCGATGTCTCCGCCAGGGAAGAAGAGCGGAGAGACAACGTAGGTGTCGGTCGACAGCGCGATCCGGCCCGAGGGGACATCCAGCGAGGCCGCGTCATCGAGCGCGGGTGACCCTGTGTCCGAGAAGCCGGCTACGAACACCTCGTCGATCAGGCGGCGCATCAGGGTGCCGCCGCTGCCGTGCGCGAGCAGTATCGTGTCGTTCGCCATGAGGCTCCCGTCCGCGGGTCGCGCCGCGCGCTGCCCGCTTCGCTATCGCTTCCCGTGATCGGTGTAACGGTAGTACGCCGCGCACGAGCCCTCCGATGAGACCATGCAGGGTCCGACCGGATGCTCCGGCGTGCACGCGCGGGCGTACAGACGGCACTCGTACGGGAGCACGACGCCTCGAAGGACCTCGCCGCACTGGCACCCGGGAATCTCCTTCGGCGGCTCGGGGTGTACGGGCACGCGCTTCATCGCATCGAAGTGTGCGAAGGAGTCTCTGATCGCCAACCCCGTCGAGGGGATGACACCGATGCCGCGCCACTCGGCGTCGGAGGGCTCGAACACCTCGTCGACGAGGGCGCGAGCCGTGGGGTTGCCGTCCTCGGGCACGCCGCGTGTGTACGCGATCTCGACTTCGGCGCGGCCCTCGGCAAGCTGCGTCGCGAGCATCCATACGCCCTGCAACACGTCGACCGGCTCGAACCCGGTGATCACGCTCGGTACGGAGTACTCCTCGGCGAGGAAGCGGTACGGTTCGAGGCCGATGATCGCCGACACGTGTCCAGGGAGGATGAGCCCCTCGACTGCGACCTGGGGGTCGTTGACGAGTGCGCCGAGCGCCGCGGGGACCGTTTTGTGCGCCGAGAACACCGAGAAGTTCTCGAGTCCGGACTCGGCCGCGCGCTTGATCGCCGCTGCGATGAGCGGCACCGTCGTCTCGAAACCCACGCCGATGAAGACGACGTGCGCCCCGGACTCTCGCTCAGCGAGGGCGAGCGCGTCGAGCGGTGAGTAGACGACCCTCACGTCCCGTCCGTCGGCCTTTTCCCGGGAAAGCGATGACCTCGAGCCCGGGACCTTCATCATGTCGCCGAACGTGGCGACGATGACACCCGGCTGACGCGCGAACTCGACGGCGGTGTCGATGTCGGCGTTGCTCGTCACGCAGACCGGGCAGCCGGGTCCGGACAGAAGACGCAGGGACTGCGGCAAGAGGTCGCGCAGGCCGTTCTTGGCGATCGCGACAGTGTGCGTACCGCAGACCTCCATGAGCGTCATGGGCCGGGTCACTGTCTGATGGATGGCGTCGATCAGGCGGCGTGCGACCTCCGGGTCGCGAAATCCCGAAAGATCCATGCCGCTTAAGCCTCGTCTGGCTGGAACATGTCCAGCTTCAAGATGAGGTCGAGGGTCTCCTTGGCGTACTCCTCATCCACCACCTGGATCGCGAAGCCGGCATGCACCAGTACATGATCGCCGGCCTGCGCTTCGGGGACGAGGTCGAGACTGACATGCCGGGTGACCCCCATGATGTCGACCTCGGCCATGTTGTTCGCGCCGACACTGGTCACCTGGGCCGGGATTGCCAGACACATCGCGCCATTCCTCCTTCGTGCACGAACGGGCGCCAGGACGTCCGCTGTCACACCTCGTGTCGTTTGGACCACGCCACCACGCCCTGCCCGAACGCGACCGATCCGTCGCTTACGGGAAGGCGCACGTGGGTCAGGGGCTCCAGACCGGCATCACGGATGCCCTGCCATGCACCTTCGAGCACGAACCTGTTGAGAAAGACGCCTCCGGAGAGCGCGACGTGCCGAAGACCCGACGACGCCGCTGCGACTTTCGCAGTAGTGACTATACATGCGACGACCGCCCGATGGAAGCGAGCAGCGATCGCCGACGCGGCCGTACCGGTTGAGATGTCTTCGAGGACGGCTTCGATGACCGGACGCTGGTCGATGACCGCCGGGCCTGATCCGGTAAGGTCGAACGTGTACGATCCCGCTGTCTGCGGGTCGATCGCCGCTTCGAGTTCGATCGCCGCCTGCCCCTCGTACAGGGCGTCGTCCCGGACTCCCGCGAGCGCCGCGACCGCGTCGAACAGTCGGCCGAAGGATGAGGTGGGCGGGCTGTTGACGTGCCGGGCGGCCATCTGCGTCAGGAGCCGCTGTTCGCCCTCGGCGAGTCGTGAGAGCAGCGGTTGGGCGCCGGGATGCCGCAGCAGACCCGGGTCGAGTCCGAGGAGTGTGCCCACCGCCATCCGCGCCGGCCGGCGGATTGCCGACGCTCCGCCGATGAGAGGGACCTCACGCAGGTGGGCGAAGCGCTCGTAGCGGTCCCATGAGGCGAGGAGCACTTCGCCGCCCCAGATATGGCCGTCTTCGCCGTAGCCGGTCCCGTCGAAGGCCACCCCGACGACGGGGTCGCTGACACCGTGCTCCGCCGCCACTCCCGCGATGTGCGCGTGATGGTGCTGCACGCCGATCCTCGGAAGGTCGAGCGAGAGCGCGAACTTCGTGGAGAGGTACTCGGGATGCAGGTCGTGCGCGACGATCGCCGGGCGCACTTTGAACAGTCGCTCGTAGAGGGCGAGAGTCTGCTCGAAATGCTCGAGGGTGAGCACGTTTTCCATGTCGCCGATGTGCTGCGAGACGAACGCGTAGGAGCCGGTGAGCAATGCGAAGGTGTTCTTCTGCTCGGGTCCCGCGGCCAGGATGTCGACGTCGGTTGCGAACGGCAGCGCGAGCGGGTGTGGCGCGTAGCCGCGCGCTCTGCGCACGGGCTGTTCGAAGCCCGCGACACGTCTGACGACCGAGTCGTCGTAGCGGGAGCGGATGCCTCTGTCGTGCAGCAGGAACGCATCGGCGATGGGCGCGAGTCGCTCGAGAGCCTCGTCGTTCCTGGTGGCGATGGGTTCGTCCGAGACATTGCCGGAGGTCATGACGAGGGGGCGCCTGACGGCTTCGAGAAGCAGGTGGTGCAGGGGCGTGTAGGGCAGCATGACGCCGAGGTCGGGAAGGCTCCCCGCGACCGAGCGGGCGAGGGTCGCGTCGTCATGACGTCTCGCGAGCACGATCGGTCGCGCCGTACCCTCGAGCAGCGCCCGCTCGTCCGCACCGAGATCGCACAGGAGTGCGGCGTCATTGAGTGTGGCCACCATGATGGCCAGAGGCTTGCCCCATCGCCGCTTGCGTTCCCGCAGCCGCGCCACTGCTCGCTCGTCCGTCGCATCGCACGCGAGGTGGAACCCCCCGAGTCCTTTGAGCGCGACGATGTGCCCGCTGGTCAGCAGTGCGGCCGCGGCGGCGATGATGCCGTCGGACCGTGTCCGCTCGGCATCCGCGTCCCGGTGGCGCGGCTCGCGGACGCGCTCCCAGCGCGTGTCGGGCGGCAGGTCCGCATACGTGCGCGCGTCCCCGTTGACCTCGAGATAGAGGCGGGGTCCGCAGATGAAGCACGCATCCGGCTGGGCGTGGAACCGCCGGTCGGCGGGGTCCGCGTACTCGGCGGCGCACTGCGGGCACATCGTGAACGCGCGCATGGCGGTTGAGGGGCGGTCGTAGGGGACGCTGTCGATGATGGTGAACCTCGGCCCGCAGTTGGTGCAGTTGATGAAGGGGTAGCGGTACCTGCGGTCCGCGGGGTCGAATAGCTCGTGCAGGCAATCGTCGCAGGTGGCGAGGTCGGGTGAGATCAGGGCGTGTTTTTCTCCCTCGCCCTCGCTGGTCCGGATGGTGAAG
>DASSAH010000234.1:0-2467 GCA_035685585.1 Coriobacteriia bacterium | reverse complement strand
CGGCCTTCGTGCGGTACTCCACGGCTGCGTCGCGCCTCCTTCCCGTGCGGGTCAGCCCCGCGTCCTGCCAGTCCCGGAGACGAAAACGCCTCCTCGCCAGGTGGCAAGAAGGCACATGTAGCGTCGGCGCCGCACTTCACTGAGCCGGACCGTCGCTCTGTTCCCTTGCCAGCCTCACGGGACCGGTCTTAAAGGTCGTCCCCGACGATAGCAGTCCTGCCGAGGGATTCCAAGGGTGAGATTGATCGAGTGTGGGAAGAGCAATTGGAACTTGCCGCGCTTCACTCGCGCGGGAGCGACCACGTCGTAGAGCGCACACGTACAGCGGTCGCGCAGGTCGAGCGGTGAGCGAGGCTCCGCTCAGCGCCCCGCGCCCTCCAGCATCGCGAAGACCTCGTGCCCGGCCTCGGTCCGCCCCATCGAGTCTGGCTCGATCTCACGCAAGACGCGTGCGAGGTCCTCCGGCAGCGAGTCGACGAACGTAAGGCGCTCGCCCGTGAGCGGGTGGTCGAGATCAAGCCGGTAGGAGTGCAGGAATTGACGCGCGAGTCCGCGATCGGCCTTGACCTTGCGCGGGCCGTACGTCTGGTCGCCGACGACGGCGTGGCCGGTGTAGGCCATGTGCACGCGAATCTGGTGCGTGCGCCCTGTGTAGAGCTTGCACTCGACGAGCGTGTACCCGTCGTCGCGCGCGCCAGCCATGTAGCGTCCGAGGACCCTGAAGGTGGTCACAGCTTGCTGGGCATTAGCCGATTCGACGACCGCCATCCGCTTGCGGTCGCGCGGGTCTCGTCCGAGCGGCGCGTCGACGAGTCCGCTGTCAGGAGCGATGTAGCCGTGCACGAGCGCGAGGTAGCGCCGGTCGATGGCGCGTATCTTGATCGCCTCGGAGAGCGCCGCCTGCGCACGGTCGTTCTTGGCGACCATCATCAGCCCGGTGGTGTCCTTGTCGAGCCGGTGCACGATGCCGGGCCGGTCCTCACCCTGCAACGTGCCGAGTTCGCGCGCGTGCGCGAGGAGCGCATGCACGAGCGTGCCGCTCCAGTTGCCCTGCGCGGGATGCACGACAAGCCCGGCCTGCTTGGAGAGCACGATCATGTCGTCGTCTTCGAACCGGATGTCGAGCGGGATGTCTTCCGGCTCGAAGTCGTAGCTCTCGGCGGGCGGAATCTCGACCGAAACGACCTCCCCTGCACGCACGACATGCCGCTTCGAGACGAGACCCCCGTTGACGAGCACGAGCCCCGCATCGATCAGGCGCGCCGCGGCGCTGCGCGAGACGAGCTGCTCGGCTTGCCCGAGAAGCGTGTCGAGACGCTGCCCGGCATCTTCGCCGCGAACCGTGAACTCGAAGTTCGACGCCCGCGTCACCGTACCGGTCGACCCGCGGCGTCTGAGGCGGACGGCTCGCGGCCGCCGGCGCGCTCGTCACCAGGAGGGGTCGCCTCCGACGACGATGGCCGTAACGGCTCCGAAGGCTCGTCGTCTCGCTCCACCGGGGCGAACAGGGCCCATACGAACAGCGCGATCGCGCCACCCACGATCCCGATGTCGGCCACGTTGAACACGGGGAGCACCTTGATGTCGAAGAAGTCCGTCACCCGTCCGAACAGCGCACGGTCGATGAGGTTGCCAATCGCCCCGCCGGCGATGAGTCCGAGGGACACCACAAGCACGAGACTCGTCGGCCGTGACCTCCACCAGAACAGCGCGATACCGAACAGCACGAGCACCGATGTCGCCATGAACAGGCCGCGCTGTCCGGGCATCAGGCCGAAGGCGGCTCCGATGTTTCGCACATAGGTCAGGTGGAAGAGGCCGTCGATGATCGCCATCGAGTCGGCGAGTTCGAACGTGCGCCGCACGATCGCCTTCGTGACCTGGTCAAGAACGACAATCGTGAGCAGCGTACCGAGGCACAGCGCCGCCGGACGGCGCGCCTCTACCGCGATTCCTCGGCCGTCTTGCATACGATACACATCGTGGCGGTCGGAATCGCTTTCAGGCGCTCCTCCCCGATCAGGCTCCCGCACCGTTCGCAAACGTGGTACACCCCGCTGTCCATGCGCCCGAGCGCGGTTCGGACGGCGACGAGCGCGTCTCTCAGGTTGCCCTCTAGCGTCATGTCGAGCTCGCGACTGAACGTCGCGGTTCCCTGATCCGCCATGTGATCGCGGTAGTTGTTCTCGCCGCTCGCCTCGGACAGGGCCTCGTGACCCTCAAGCTCAATCTCCTGAACCTCGGCCTCAAGGCGAGCCAGCTCGGCCTCAAGGAAGGTACGGAGCATCGTGTCGCTGTTGTGCTTCACCGGTTTCACCTCGCACTGCCAGGTATCGTAAGGCGCCCGGGGAACGGGCGCCTGTGACGTCTGAGCGCAGTATATCACTGCCGCACCTCACGCGGGGTCGCGGACGTCCTGTCGAACGTGTAAAGCAAATGGGGGCGCATCACCCACGCCGACATCAGT
>DASSAH010000233.1:0-9120 GCA_035685585.1 Coriobacteriia bacterium | reverse complement strand
TATCGGCGGTGTGTCGTCACCGACCTTGACGCGGTGCGCGACGCGCTCGTCGCGGCCGGCGCGGCCGGGGCCGTCCTCTCCGGGGCCGGTCCGACGGTGATCGGTCTTGTGGCCGGCTCCGACGACGCCGACGCCCTCGCTCGCGCGCAGGAGGTCGCGCAGGCGGCGCGCGCAAGCGTCGGGGCGGTCAGCGGACGACTCCCTCCCGTGGCGATCGCACTCGACCGGGCGGGCGCGACGCTGCTCTGAGTCGCGGTCGCCGGAGAGACCGCTGTTGACCAGAAGGGCTGGCGTCGGGGAATATAAGACTCACTCCCGTCCGCCGTCGCATCCGCGATGCGACGCATCCTGTGTGGAGGATTCCATGGAACACGACAGCGCAGGGCATGCGCCCGGCATGCCGTCCCGACCCGCCCCTCCCGTCCCGCCGCCCGCGGAGCGTCCGCGAAGCGGGTGCCGGTGGTTCGCCGCCGGTCTCGTGGTGCTTCTGTTCGCCGCGATCACCTGTTCCGGTCTGCTCTTCCTCGCGGTCAGCCAGGACCCGGGGGCTTGGGAGACCGGTGACGCCGTGGCGGTGCTCTACCTCGACGGCATGATCGCCGGCACCGGAAGCATCTACAACGGCATCGTCACCCCGGAGTACTTCGTCGATCAGCTCGAGCGCGCCGAAGACGACCCGTCGGTCAGGGCGATTCTCATCCGTGTCGACTCGCCCGGCGGGACGATCGCCGCTTCGCAAGAGATCGCCATGGAGCTGGAGCGGGTCACGAAGCCGGTTGTCGTGAGCGTCGGCGACATCTGCGCCTCGGGCGCGTACATGGTCGCTTCGCAAAGCGACGAGATCGTCGCGACCCCCACGTCCTCGGTGGGAAGCATCGGCGTCATCTCGCAGATCCCGAACGTCGAGGGGCTGCTCGACGAGCTCGGTGTTGAGTTCACGGTGCTTACTGCTGGCGAGCACAAGGACGCGGGAAGCCCCTTCCGCAGTCTGACCGAGACTGAGACCGCGCTGTTCCAGCAACACCTCGACCTTGCGTATCATGAGTTCATCCGTACGGTGGCGGAAGGCCGCAACCTGCCTGAGGCAGACGTCGAGGAGATGGCGACCGGCTGGATCTGGCCGGGCACCGTGGCCGAGGAGATGGGCCTGGTGGACACCATCGGGACGTTCAACGACGCGCTTGACGCCGCAGCTGAGCGTGGCGGCATCGTGGGAGAGCCGCGTATCGTGACCTACATCGAGCCCGACTACGGCGTCCTCATGCGGGCCCTGTTCGGTTTCGGCGCGCGGCTGGAGCGTCTCGGGAGTCTCGAGCCGGACGTGGACCGCATACGCGACACCCTGCCCCGCTGACGACATTCCGGGAGGGCATTACGTGAGCGAGCACGCGCCTTTCACAATCGCGCACATCTCCGACCTTCACTGCGGCTCTCGCTATCACATACCGAGTCTGGCGACCCGTGTGGTCGACGAACTCAACGAGCTCCGGCCAGACATGGTCGTCGTGACGGGCGACTTGACGGACATGGGGTTTCGCCAGGAGTTCAAGCAGGCGCAGCGTCTGCTCGACGGGATCGACTGCCCTGACCGGCTTGTGGTGATGGGCAACCATGACGCGCGCAACGTCGGCGACGAGCATTTCGCCGAGATGTTCGGGGCGCGCAGCCGGGAGCTGAGAAGCAAGGGTATCCGCGTGCTCGGCCTGGACTCGTCAGAGCCCGACCTGGACAGCGGGCGCGTCGGTCGCGAGCGCTACCGCTGGATCGAGGAGCGCTTCAGCGAGCCGGACGAGTTCAAGGTCGTATGCATGCACCACCACCTCGTGCCGGTCCCGGGCACCGGGCGCGAGCGCAACATCGTCTATGACGCCGGAGACCTGCTCCGCGTCTTGTCGAACTGCGGCGCCGACCTCGTCCTCTGCGGCCACAAGCACGTTCCCAACGTCTGGCGTCTCGAAGATATGCTCATCGTCAACGCGGGCACTGCGTGCTCCCATCGTCTCCGGGGACGGGTCAGACCGTGCTACAACATCATCGAGGTCCACGAGCGCCGGCGTGTCCGCGTGCTGCTGAAGGAGCCGTTCGCGGGCGCGGAGTGCGTCGCGGACTTCCAGGACGTGCATCAGAAGTACTGCCGCTGGCGTTCGCCCCTGTCCGGCGAGGTGACGGTGTGAGCCGGGTGGTCGCTCTCGTCGACGGCGAGCACTATCCGCCGGTCGTCCGCTTCGCGCTTGAGCGTCTGGCCGAGGAGCACGACGTCGTGGCCGCGGCGTTCATCGGCGGCACCGAGAAGATCGACGCCGACAGTGGGACGGACGTCTACGGCGTGCCACTCGTGACGGGCGCGGACTCGGCAGGCGCGCTCGTGAGCGCGATCGAACGGTACGCCCCGGACGCGGTCATCGACCTCTCGGACGAACCCGTCGTGAGCTCGGCCGACCGCTTCTCGCTCGCCGGAATCGCGCTCTCGCACGGCGTGGCCTACCGGGGCGCCGACTTCTCCTTCAGCCCGCCGCGCGCGCTCGTCCACACGGTCACACCAGCGCTCGCGCTCATCGGCACGGGCAAGCGGGTCGGCAAGACCGCGATCTCCGCGTACACGGCCCGGCTGCTCAAGTCGAGCGGCCAGGACGTCGTGGTGCTCGCGATGGGACGCGGCGGTCCCGCCGATCCCGAGCTCATTCGCGGCGACGAGGTCGAGCTCACCACCGCCGGCCTGCTCGAGCTCGCGCGGCAGGGCAGACACGCCTCCTCGGACAACTACGAGGACGCGGTGATGAGCCGCGTGGCCACGGTCGGATGCCGGCGGTGCGGCGGGGGGATGGCGGGAGAGACGTTCTTCAGCAACGTGCCGGAAGGCGCGCGCCTCGCCGATTCGCTCGGAAAGGAGCTGCTCGTCGCCGAGGGCTCAGGCGCGGCGATACCTCCCGTGCACGCCGACGCGACCGTGCTCGTCGTGGGCGCCGGCCGCGGAATCGGGTACGTGCGCGACTACTTCGGCCCGTACCGGCTGCGCAGGTGCGACGGCGTCGTGCTCGCGGGCGCGGAGCCGCCGAGCGCCACCTCGGACGAGGTGGCGGCGCTCACCCGGGCGGTGAACGAGATCCGCCCCGGCGTCCCCGTGGTCGCGACCACCTTCAGGCCCGCTCCGATCGCGCCGGTCGAGGGCGCGCGAGTCTTCTTCGCGACGACCGCGCCCGCGGCTGTGGTGCCGGAGCTCTCCGCGTACCTCGAGCGCACCTACGGCTGCACCGTCACCGGCGCGAGCCATCACCTCTCGAACCGCGCGCACCTGCGGCGGGACATGGCCGCCCACGCTGGGACGTACGACCTCCTGCTCACCGAGTTGAAGGCGGCCGCCATCGACGTGGTCGCTGCGGCCGGCGAGGAGGCGGGGGTCCCGACGGTGTTGTGCGACAACGTGCCGGTCGCTGTCGGCGCCGGCGACCTCGACGGGCTGCTACGTGGCGCGGCCGCCTTGGCGCTGGACCGCGGCAGAGCGAGGAGGACCTGATGGCGGCCCGGCCGGGGAAGATCATCACGTTGTCCGACAAGCGTCACGGCCTGCCGTTCTCGAAGGGCCTGCTCGCCCAGTCGTTCACCGCCACGGGTCTGCCGCCGAGCAGAGCGTATGAAGTCGCACAGGCCATCCAGGACGACCTGCGCGACCGTGGCGAACTCGCGATCACCATGGAGCGGCTCAAAGACCTGGCGATCGAGTACCTGGAGCGCATGACCGGACCGCGGTACGCGGAGCGCTACCATCACCTCGCCGCGCTCAGCAAGATCGACGCTCCGGTGATCGCGTTGATCGGAGGGACCACCGGTGTCGGCAAGTCGACCATCGCGGCTGAGGTCGCGCACCGCCTCGGCATCACCCGGTTCGTGTCGACCGATTCCATCCGTGAGGTGATGCGTGCTATCTTTACCGAGGAACTCATGCCCGCGCTGCACACGAGCGCGTTCGAAGCGTGGCGCAGTCTCCGAGTCCCGGTACCCCATGGCGCGAACCCGCTCATCGTGGGTTTCCGGGAGCAGGCGGCCGTCGTCACATCAGGGATCAAGGCGCTCATCGAGCGGAGCATGAAAGAGGGCGTGAGTCTCGTGATCGAGGGCGTGCATCTCGTGCCTGGGTACATCGAGGCCGCCGAGTTCCCCGGCGCTCGCGTCGTGCAGATAGTGATCGCCGTCGAGGACGAGGACGCGCACCGGAGTCACTTCTACATCCGCGAAGTCCAGACCGACGGACTGCGGCCGTTCGAGCGTTACCGGGCGAACTTCGAGAACATACGCACCCTCGGGCACTACATCGAGGAGCAGGCGCAGGAACACGGGACGCGGATCATCTACAGCCACCAGCTCGACCGGACGGTGGCGGACACGGTGGAGCACGTTGTGAACGAGGTGCTGGTCGAACGCGGCGCGGTGTCCGCGGCCAGCGTCATCGAGAAGGAGGAAGGCAGGCTGTGAAGTTCTTTCTGGACACGGCGAACATCGCCGAGATCGAAGAGGCGGCGAGTTGGGGCGCGCTCGCCGGCGTCACCACCAATCCGTCGCTCTATGCCCGCGAGGGTGGCCGGCTGAGTGACTTCCACGCCCACATCGTGAGGATCTGCGAGATCGTCGACGGGCCGGTTTCGGCCGAGACCGTCAGCCTGAAACGCGACGAGATCGTCGCCGAGGGCCTCGAACTCGCGGACCTTCACGAGCACGTGGTCGTCAAGGTCCCGACGATGCCAGAAGGCCTGGCGGCCACACGCGCGCTGCGTGAGCGCGGGATCAAGGTGAACATGACACTCTGCTTCACGGTGCCCCAGGCGCTGCTGGCCGCCCGAGCGGGTGCGGCGTACGTCTCGCCGTTCGTCGGCAGGTTCGACGACATCTCCGAGGACGGCCTTGAGCACCTCGCTAACGTCATCGGCGCGCTCAACAACTACGAGTTCGGCCACGGCGTGGAGGTCATCGCAGCGAGCGTGCGACATCCGGGCCACGTGCTGGGTGCGGCGCTCCTCGGCGCCGACATCGCGACGGTGCCGTTCAAGGTACTCGAGCAGTGCGTCAAGCACCCGCTGACCGACCGCGGCCTGGAAGCGTTCCTCGCCGACTGGGAGAAGGTGCGAAGCTCATGAGCGCGAGACCTCGGAAGAGAGGACGCCGGGGCACTGGGGGTGGCCAGCAGCCGCCGCAGCCGTCGGTGACGCGCGCGGACTTGGAGGCGCGCAAAGTCACCGAGTTGCGTGAGATGGCCGCCGAGCTCGCGCTCGACGTCAAGGCGTTGAAGAAGAAGGACGAGCTCATCGACGCCGTCCTCGAGGCGAAGATCCGCGCGGAGGGCTTCGTCGAGATCGTCGGAGTCCTCGACGTGCTGCCGGAAGGGTACGGTTTCATCCGCACGGGCGGTTACCTGCCCGGGGACACGGACGTTTACTGCTCGATGTCGCAGGTCCGCCGCGGCGAGTTGCGGCGTGGCGATCTGATCCGCGGGCAGGTCCGCCCGCCCAAGGACAGCGAGAAGTACCCGGCGCTGCAGCGCGTCGACTCGGTCAACGGCATGCCGCCCGAAGACGCCCGGACACGCAGGCACTTCCGCGACCTGACGCCCGTCTACCCGGACGATCGTTTCCGCCTCGAGGTGGACACCGACGGGCTGACCGCGCGCATCATCGACCTGGTTGCGCCCATCGGCAAGGGGCAGCGCGGGCTCATCGTCTCGCCGCCCAAGGCGGGCAAGACCACGATACTGAAGGACATCGCCGCGTCTATCGCGGCCAACGACCCCGACGTCTACCTGATGTGCCTGCTCGTCGACGAGCGGCCCGAAGAAGTCACCGACATGGAGCGCTCGATCAGAGGCGAGGTCGTCTCTTCGACGTTCGACATGCCGGCAGAGAACCATATCGCCGTGGCCGAGCTCGTCATGGAGCGCGCTAAGCGGCTCGTCGAGAGCGGGTACGACGTCGTCATCCTGCTCGACTCGATCACCCGTCTCGCGCGCGCCTACAACCTCGCGACCCCGGCGAGCGGCCGCATCCTGTCCGGCGGTGTCGACTCGACCGCGCTCTACCCGCCCAAGCGCTTCTTCGGCGCCGCGCGCAACATCGAGCACGGCGGCTCGCTCACCATCCTCGCGACCGCGCTCGTCGAGACCGGTTCGAAGATGGACGAGGTGATCTTCGAGGAGTTCAAGGGCACCGGCAACATGGAGCTCCGGCTCGACCGGCGCCTCGCCGACCGCCGTGTCTTCCCCGCGATCGACGTCGTCACGAGCGGCACCCGCAAGGAGGAGCTGCTCCTCGACCCGATGGAAGCGCCGTTCGTCTGGGGATTACGCCGCATCCTGCACGGCGTGGACAACTCCGAGCGCGCCATCGAGATGCTCATCAAGGGGTTGCGTCAGGTGCCCACGAACCAGGAGTTCCTGCACCGGATGGCCAAGAAGGCCGCCGAGAAGTCCAACGGCGTGGACTTGTAGGCTTCGCACGCGTGGCGGCGGCTTCCGCGCTATGCTGATCTCACTCGCTCTCGGGGGTATCGCGACGACCACGAGAGCGCGATGACGGGGACGGTGAGGAGCAAGCTTACGAGGAAGCGCCGCCGAAAGCTGGCCACCATCGCCGAGTGGCTGTGGCCGCCGTCCGAGTGACCCGCACGCTGTTCGTGGGCGGCGCCAGCGTGCTCTTTCAGTGTGGCGTGTGCATCCACCGCGTCCTCCCGGTGCCGGCCAGGTCCACGCAGGTGCCCTCGTCGCATCGGACGGGAGCCGGCGTCCTACCTCACCGCCACTCCCAGATAGTACGGCCAGATGAACAGGCCCAGTACCGCAGTCCAGAATGACAGTTCGGCATAGGCGATGGTGAATAGCCAGCCGATGAACCAGATCACGCCCGTTCCGGCGCCGCACGCGGCTTGACTGCTCTTCGATGCCATCGGAACCCTCCCTCGGTTGTCCCGCGCGCTTGCGCGGGGTTGTTCGGGGGACGACCGCCCCGAGCCGTCGTCTCAGGCGCAGAAGATCCGGACGTCCTCTCCCTCGGCGGAACGAACGTTGATCTCCATCTCTCGAAGACTCGCGATGAGGTCCTCGATGTCCTCGGGCTTCAGGTTGTCGAACTCAAGCGACATGCCGTGCTCGCCCAGGGACTCGTTGATTCGCTCCATCGCCTGCGGCGGGATGAGTGACGTCAGCTTCAGGCCCGCGCGCAGGACGGAAAGGGGGACCTTCACGTCCACGGTGTCCTTGCCGCCGGTCACCTTCACGTAGAGGAACTTCGGGGTGCCGGCTGCCGAGGGGCCGGTCGGCCAGTCGGCGGAGGGCGAGGGCGTGGTTTCACGCGTGGCCTCACCGGCGGGCGCGCCGAGCGAGTCCAGGAGCATCTCGGCCTCGTCGGCGGTGATCTTGCCCTCGGCCAGCATGCCGAGGATGCGCTTGCGATCTTCACTCATCGATCTCAGTCCTTTCAGTAGATGTCGACCCTGACGATGCTGTCGTCGTTGACGGCGTCCACGTGCGTGCCGCGCACCGAGGCGAGCACCCGCAGACTGCCGAGCACGAGAAGGGTGTAGTGGTGGTACCGGGCCCCGGAGATGAAGAGCGCGAGGTCCACAAGTGCGGTCACGAGCAACGCGAAGCCGACCACGATGAGCAGGACCGGCCAGAGCAGGAAGAACGGCAGCCAGATGCGGAAGTTCCGTGAGCCTGTTTCCCGGACACAAACGTCGACCACGAGGGGAGGCAGGTAAGCGTTCATCGCCGCATCCTCTCCGCGGCCTCGGCCGCAGTGATCTCGCCGAGCTCGAGGAGGTCGAGGACCCCGTCGGCCGGTCCTGCGAGCGGCTCGGTCTCGACGTGCGCGAGCTGGAGTCTCGAGGCGATGCGGTTGAGCCGGTTCTTGATTGTCGGGTAGCTCACGCCGAACGCCTTCTCCATCCGTTTGATCGAGCCGTGGCTCCGGACGAACTCGCCGACGAACACCTGGTCCTCGTAGCTCAGCCCGGCGAGCAGCGGGGGCTCGAACTCGCCCTCGATCGAGACGCCGTTCTCCTTCAGGCGGACGCTGGTGACCACGAAGCTGCGGTCGCCGGTCAAGTCCGTCAGGTGGTGCCAGTCGTGAATCATGTGCGTGCCCCTCTCATGCAATCACAGGAAGTCTCTACCCATGTTTCAATAAAATCAATCAGCAAATTGAAATAATTGATAGGCAACCTCTTTGAGCATCAGGGTCGCGGTGCTGAGGACGACCCGCCCTCCTGCCCGCCAGACGCGTTGCCCGGTGCGCGGACCCGTGCTACACTTCATCGGCTTTGTGCTGAGGCCCTGGTCGGAAACCAGGGCCGCTCAACGGAGGTGACTGCACGTGCGTAAGGGAATCCATCCGGATTACGTCGAGAGCACGGTGACGTGCTCGTGCGGAGAGTCGTTCACGACCCGCTCGACCAAGTCCGAGCTCCACATCGAACTGTGCTCGAAGTGCCACCCGTTCTACACCGGCACCCAGAAGCTCGTCGACTCCGGCGGACGCGTCCAGCGTTTCGCCGACAAGTTCGGCGCCACGGCCACCAACGTGCTCGAGCGCGAGGCCGCCGAGCGCGAGGCGCGCCGGAAGACGCACGAGGAAGCCGCGCTCGCCGCCCGCGAGGCGCGCTTCGCCAAGGATGCCGAGAAAGCTGCCAAGGCTGCGAAGCACGATACCGCGACCGCGCGGGCCGAGGGAGTGACGGACGCGGTGGGCGACGAGACCGCGGGGCCTTCTCCCGCCGGTGAGACGCTCGCCGAGGAGACCGCCGAGTAGGCGTTCGGACGGTATCGCACTGCTAGAATGGGGAGGCGAGGCAGCTCGCCTCCCTTGTCCTGTCCGGGCCCGGCGGCCCGCATCCCGAAAGGCGCCGCGTGGACGTCCGCCTGCTCTATCACACGCCCGATCCCGAGCGTGCCGTGGCCGTCGCCGCCCGGCTGTGCTACGCGCCGGTGGGCGCCGCCCAGCTTATGGAGGACCTGCCGGACGAGAGCGTGCGCACGGTCCTGCGCACTATCATGACCTCCGGTCATTTCTCGGCGCTCGAACACGCCACCTACACCTTCGCGGTCGACGGTGTGTCGCGCGCGATGACCCACCAGCTCGT
>DASSAH010000232.1:0-1952 GCA_035685585.1 Coriobacteriia bacterium | reverse complement strand
CAACATGATCTATGAACTGGTCGTCGGCGGGGTCATCAGCTCCCTGTTCATCCCCGTGTTCATGGAACGGCGCGCGCTCGACGGGGACGAGAGCGCGTGGCGGTATGCGAGTTCGCTGTTCAACCTCACCGTGTTGACGCTCGGCGTCGTGGCAATCGTGGGCACGGTCTTCGCCGAGCAGGTCGTGCGCACTCAGACGTTCAGGATCACAGCCGAGGAGGCCCGTCTTGCGGCGGAGTTCTTTCGATTCTTCGCCGTCCAGGTGGTCGCGTACGGCGCGGGCGCGGTCATCAGTGGTCTGCTCAACGCACAACGCCGGTTCCTGTGGCCCGCCCTCGGTCCCGTCTTCAACAACCTCGTCGTCATCGTCACGCTCCTCGGCTTCTACGTGCCGACCTACGCGCACGATCCTGACCTCGCGTTCGTGGTGCTCGCTGTCGGGACCACTGTGGGAGTCTTCGTCATGTTCCTCGTCCAGGTGCCGAGTCTCATCAGGTCGGGAATCCGCTACGTCCCGGTGATCGACCTGAAGCACCCGGGGATGAGAGCCATGAGCCGGATGGCGCTCCCGACGGCACTCTACGTCGCGACCAACGTGGTCGCCGTGTCGTTCAGGAACGCCTTCGCGCTCGAGACCTCACTCGAAGGACCGGCGAAGCTGCTCTACGCGTGGATGTTCTACCAGCTCCCCTACGGCGTGTTCGCGGTGGCGGTGGCGACAGCGGTCTTCACCGAGCTCTCCGATGCCGCCGGCCGTACCGACTGGGTGCGCTTCAAAGACCGTTTCGCGCGCGGCCTGCGCGCCACCGCGGTCCTCATCATCCCGATGTCAGCGATGCTGATCGCGCTGAGTACGCCGTTGATCAGTCTCTACCGAGCCGGCCGGTTCACCGCCGCGGACGTGCCGGCTGTGGCCGAGATACTCGCCTGGTGGGCCGGCGGACTCTTCTTCTTCGCGTCGTTCATGTATGTCCTGAAGACCTTCTACTCCATGCAGGACACGCGTACGCCGATGCTCACGAACCTCGGACTCTCAGTGGTGCAGGTCTCTCTCTATGCGGTGCTCACCACCGGCGTGGCTGGCTGGGCCGGAGTCGGACTCATCGGCATACCCATCGCTGATGGCGTCTTCTACCTGCTCAGCGCCGGAACGCTCGCTCTCATCCTCCGGTCACGCATCGGCGGGTACGACATGCGTGGCATCGGCTCCGTCGTGTTCCGCATGCTTCTCGCGGCAGCAGTCGGCGGACCCTCCGCGTGGGGCGTGACGCAGCTGCTCGGAGACGGTGCGACGCTCGGCGGCGCGGTGCTGCAGGCGGTCGCCGGAGGCGTCTGCGGTCTCCTCGTGACGTACCTGCTCGCATGGCTCCTCGGCGTCGACGAGGTCACTCGCAGCACACGGTGGCTGGCGCGGAGCGTCGCCCGCGTCTCTGGCAGGAAGCGGTCGTCATGAACGTCGTGGCTGTCATCCCGGCGTACAACGAGGCCGCTCGCATCGAAGCGACGGTGGAAGCCGTGCGCGCCGTGCCCGGCGTCACGACGGTCATCGTCGTAGACGACGGTTCGAACGACGACACCGCCAGCGTCGCGAAGCGCGCGGGAGCGACCGTCCTGCGCCTTGAGCGCAACCGGGGAAAGGGCGGAGCGCTCGAGGCGGGCCTCGCGAAGGCCGGCGGCCCTGACATCGCGCTCCTGCTCGACGCGGACCTCGGCGCGACAGGCGGCCAGGCCGAACTGCTACTCGAGCCCGTGCGTTCAGGGAAGGCGGACATGACGATCGCCCGATTTCCCCGGCCCGCCGGGAAGTCCGGCTTCGGTCTCGTGAAGGGGCTCGCCCGCTGGGGGATCCGACGGTTCGGCGGGCCGTTCGCGGCCCAGGCGCCGCTCTCGGGCCAGCGGGCACTCAACCGCCGGGCGCTCACGGCATGCCGGCCGTTCGAGTCAGGCTTCGG
>DASSAH010000231.1:0-2023 GCA_035685585.1 Coriobacteriia bacterium | reverse complement strand
TCCACCTCCGGCGCATCCTGCACCCCGAGCGTCTCGAGAATCTCGTCGTAGGTGACGACGGTGATCTCGTACTCGGTCGCGACGCTCGCAAGAGCGGGGTCGTCGGAGAGAAGCACCTTCTTGCCGCGAGCGTGGAGGGCCACGTCGAGCGCCTCGGCGTTCTCACGGGAGAGCTCGTGCTCGTCCATGAGCACCGCCACGCGGTCGTCCTTGAACTCGCGCGAACGCCACTTGAGGTCCTTGTAGTCGTCCTGGTGGAGCGCCATCAGCGACGGCGTGGCCACGACCTTCTTGAGCGCCTCCGCGACCTGCTGGCCGCGTGCGTCGGTCGCGAGTCGATCGGCGAACGACGGTGTCATGATGTTTGCCCTGCCGCGGCGCAGGACCGGGATCAGCGCGAGAAGCGCGAGCGGGGCGAGCAGCCACGGCGCCAGCGGAAGCGCGCGATCGAGCACGCCCGCGGCGGCCGGGACGCGGAAGACCTGCACGCGGTCGTTGAACTTGTCGGCGACCACGATCCGTCCGTCACGGTAGTCGATGCCGTCAGGGTAGTAGAACAGACCGTCCTCGTGCCCGATGTCTCCGATGGTCTCGACGTGCTCGCCGGTCTCCTGCTCGAGGATCTGGATCTCACCGTTGAGCCCGTCGACCACGTAGAGGTATCCGGCCTCATCGGCCGCGATGCTCGCGGGCAAGCCGAACATGCGCCCGGGGCCGTCGTAGCGGATGGCATGGCCAGCCGGAAGCGGCTCGCCGTACGTCCACCTCACCTCGCCGTCGGTCCCGATCGCCTGGACACGGTAGTTAAGGGTGTCCGCTACGAACAACGTCCCGTCCGGGCCGATAGCGATGCCGTTAGGCCGGTCGAACTGGCCTGGTTCCCTCCCGGGGTCCACGTATCCCATCAGCAGCTCCCCGTCGAGGTTGCCGATGAGGATCCCGCTCGCGGTGGTCACGACCAGTTCCTCTCCGCGGATGGTGACGCTCATCGGGGCATCATCGGGGAACGAGATCGCCTCAACAGGAACGCGCGACGGGTCGAAGATGACCATCTTGCGTCCGGGCCTGTCGATGACGTAGCTGCGACCGTCCGCCGCAACCGCCACGTCCACCGGCCCCGTCAGGTCGGTCGGTCCGTTACCGGGGCTGCCGTACGTCGCGATGAACGCCCCGTCGGAGTCGAACACCACGATGCGATTCTTGCCGGTGTCCGCGACATGGATGTTGCCTTGAGAGTCGAACGTCGCGTTTGCTGGCCTACGGAGCAGATTGCCCTCGAAGCCATAGATGGAGAAGAGCCAGTTGCCGTCGACGGCCGCGTCGCGGCCGTCGAAGACGGGCGGCTGCCGCAGGATGAAGTTCAACGCGAGCAGACCGCCGAGCAGCAAGAGCAGGATGACGAGCATCGCCACAGTTGCGATCACCGTGCGACGCGCCGCGAGCGAACCTGTTGAAGCCACAGTACCTCCTCGTGAGAGCGACCCGGACGGGGCGCGACTATTCCGCGGTTGGCGTGTTGACCTGCGCGTGGGGCACGAGTTGGGCCCTCACGGCATCGATGTCCTTTCGTGCCCGCGCGTAATCCTCCGGACTGCTCTGCTCGATGCGCGCAAGCCCGTCGAGCGCCTCTTGGTTGTCGTCGATGAAGACCAGCGCGTACGCGAAGTCCGCCGCCGCGTCATACCAGCGCTCCGCGCGCTCGAACATCAGTCCCCGCTCGATGTAGACGAGCGCGTTCGTGGGTCCACGCTTGAGGGCCTCCGAATACGCCGCCAGCGCGCTCTCGTAATCGCCCAGCGCCTCGTGGGCATCGGCCAGCGCCATGAACACTTCCATATAGAACGTGGCGAACTGACCTTCGGTCTCAGACGCGGTGACGAGGTTTTCCACCGAGGCCGCGTATTCCCCGATGCGATAGTTCGCGACGCCAAGCACGAAATAGCCGTCCGGGAGGTCGGGATCGAGCCTCAGCGCGAGCTCCGCCTGTTCCTTCGCCAACCCGGCACTGCCCTGCTCGAGGTAG
>DASSAH010000230.1:0-2289 GCA_035685585.1 Coriobacteriia bacterium | reverse complement strand
TCCCGCCGCCGCCGGGTCCTGACGCCACCGACGCCGAGCGCATGGCAGCGCTCCCGCGCGTCGCCGCTGTGGGCTACTGTCAGAGCTGCCACGTCGAGCGCGAGTTCTGCGACGGGTGCCACGGTCTCCAGATCCCGCATCCCGAAGAGTACCTCGAGATACACCCCGAGGATGGTCGCGCGAGGCCGCGAGTCTGCGAGCCGTGCCACGCGAGCAGGCCCGGAGGCGACTTCTGCAACGAGTGCCACCATGAGGTCGTCATCGAACCGGGGCAGTCGTGGGCGCTCGAGCTGCACATTCCACCGGTCCGTGAGGCTGGCGCGGAGGCCTGCTTCGAGTGCCACTCGCCCACCTTCTGCGCCGAGTGCCACGTGCGGGGGTACATAGCGCCGTAGGGCGGCACGGGGACCGGCGGTACGGGCGGTGCGGCTGCTATACTTCCGCCTGTTCGGGTCGCATCCGCACCCTGCCGGGGGTGGCGGGTGAGGTGTGTCCACGACAGAAGGGCCTGGCTTCATGTCCCGTGTCGACCTCGTCTTGCTGCACGCTCCCAGCGTCTACGACTTCCGTGAGCGGTCGATCATGTTCGGCCCCGTCTCGGACATGGTGCCCTCGACTCCCGTCTTCGAGATGTATCCGCTCGGCTTCACGACGATGGCCGAGTACATGGAGCGTCATGGTCTGAAGGTGCGCATCGTCAACCTTGCGGTCCTGATGCTGAACCGGCCCGGCTTCGACGTCGAGCGCGCGATCCGGGAGATGGATCCGGTCGCATTCGGCATCGACTTGCACTGGCTGCCGCATGCGCACGGTTCAGTCGAGATCGCGAAGATCTGCAAGAAGCACCATCCCGACACGCCGGTGATCTTCGGGGGGCTTTCCGCGAGCTTCTTTCACGAGGAGCTTGCGGGGTACCCGTGGGTCGACTACGTGGTCCGCGGCGACTCGACCGAGGAGCCCATGACGCGGCTGCTGTTCGCCCTGAAGGCCAAGGGCCGCGTGGACGACATTCCGAACCTCACCTACGCGACCTCGTGCGGCTCGCTCCACAGCACGCCGTTCGAGTGGATGCCCGACGACATGAACGACATCTCGCTCGACTACTCGTTCAACATGCGGGCGGTGATCCGCTATCGCGACATGATGGGGTTCGTGCCGTTCAGGGACTGGCTGCAGTACCCGGTCTGCGCCTCGCTCACCTGTCGGGGCTGCACCCACAACTGCGTGACGTGCGGGGGCTCGGCCTACTCGTTCAGGACCCATTACGGGCGCCGCAAGGTGGCGTTTCGTGACCCCGAGCTACTCGTCCGCGACATCGAGCACATTCAGAAGTACATCCCCGGACCAATCTTCGTGCTGAACGACTTCATGCAGGCGGGGCCGGACTACACGGAGGCGTTCATTCGGGGTCTGCAGAAGATACGATTGCGCAATCCCATCGGCTTCGAGTTCTTCAAGCCGCCTTCCGAGGAGTTCTACCGGTTCCTGAACGAGCATCTCGACGACTACTCGGTCGAAGTCAGCATCGAGTCGCACGACGACAGTGTGCGGACCGCGTTCGGCAAGCACCACTACACCACCGAGCAGGTCGAGGAGTCGGTCAGAGCGGCGCTGAGACACGGGTGCTCCCGCTTCGACCTCTACATGATGACCGGGATTCCCGGGCAGACGGCGGCCTCGGTGCTCGAAACCCCGGCGTACGTCGAGTCGCTCTATGCCAAGGTGGACAACGACAAGCGTCTGCTGTGCTTCTCCTCGCCGATGGCGCCCTTCCTCGACCCCGGCTCCATGGCCTACGACGACCCGGAGCGCTACGGCTACACGCGCCTCGCGGACACGCTCGAGGAGCACCGGCAGTTACTCGTGCAGCCGTCCTGGAAGTACATCATGAACTACGAGAGCCGCACGCTCTCCAAGGACGAACTGGTCGACACGATGTACGAGGTCGGATTGCGGCTGAACCGGCTCAAAGGGCGTCTTGGCCTCATCGAGCCCGAGGTGGCGTCCCGGACCGAGGACCGGATCTTGCGGGCGCGAGAGGCGATGGAGCGTATCGATGCGGTGATGCGGGAGCCCGATGCCGCTGTGCGTGAGCGCGAGTTCAACGGGCTCAAGAAGGATATCGACCGCCTGAGCGAGTCGACCGTCTGCGAGAAGACCGAACTCAACTGGCCGCGCTACGTGCATCCGCGACACGTCTACCACGTCTTCGTGTTGTGGGCGAGAGAGAATCTCGCTAATCTGTTCGGGTCCCGGAAGCGCTTCGTCCCGCGCACCCGACCGGCGTGC
>DASSAH010000229.1:0-2282 GCA_035685585.1 Coriobacteriia bacterium | reverse complement strand
CCTTGATTTTAGAGCGTACGGAACCGGAGGTAACGGGTGCCACCCCTGCCTAAAGACCCCGCGCTGAGGCAGCGCCGCAACACGTCGAGCACCCGCGCAACCCTCATTGACGACGGGAAGCGCCGCCGCGTGCCCGCGATGCCGAAGAGAGCCGAGGGGCAGGTCTGGCACCCGATGACGCGCGACTGGTGGAGGGCGGTATTCCAGTCGCCGATGTCCGACGAATATCTCCCCGCCGACGTAAAGGGCCTTTACCGGCTCGCCGTGATCGTCGATCAGTTCTGGGTCGAGCCGACAGCGGCGCTCTGCGACACGATCTCCCGCCAAGAGCAGAAATACGGCCTCTCGCCGCTCGACCGGCGCCGCCTGGAGTGGATCGTCCAGCGGGCCGAGGAGGACAAGCGCCGGACGCCGGAGCGACCGGCGAACGGACCTGTCCCGATGCGAGACCCGCGCGAAGTGCTGAGGGTGTTGGCGTGATGCTGCTACCGATTACGAACGGAAGTACGCCTGTTGTTGGCCTGCTCTTTGGGAGTAGCCCAGCGGCAGTTAGCGGGTTCGTAATGCCCTTCATTGTCGATACGGTCGATGCTCAGACCGTCCGGTCGCTCGCCCATATCGGCGAGGAAGTTGGCGAAGGTGCGCCACCGCTCGCAGACCGTGATACCGCGGCCACCGTAGAGGTGATAGTCGCGGGAATTGGGGTTGGTGCATCGCCGAAGGATCGCGGCCCAACACTGGTAAGTGCGAGTCGGGTTGCCTTTCCTTGCGTGGCCGTGCAGCGTGACGGCCTCGCTGATGCGGGCGCGAGTCTCGACGGACGTCGCGTGGCCGGTCAGCCGAGCGCTAATAGCGGCGCATTGTTCGGGCGGCAGGGGTCTACCGGTCAGGCTTGCTCTCATTCTGGCAATGGTTTCGGGCGTGCGCGGCACGCCGATTCGGTCAGTGCTTCGCTTCGCTCGGACGCGCGGATCGGCGTTGATGCGGTCAAGGTTAGCCTGCATCTTGGCGAGATGCTCGGGTGTTCGCGCATAGACGCCACGGGGCATGTTGCCGCCTCCTGTTACCCTATGGTTGGTAGTATACACCAATGACAATACTTATGGTGCCATCTCTTGAAGATCAGCCGTGGCCGAGCCTCGGGTCGCAGGTTTGCGACTTCATCGAGGGGTATCTAGTGTTCGGCCCCGGCGACCTTCGCGGACAGCCTGCTCGCCTGGACGATGAAAAGCGAGCGTTGATTACGCGCGCCTACGAGGTCTATCCGCGCGGGCATCAGTTCGAGGGACGGCGGCGATTCAAGCGGGTTGCGCTGTCGTTGCGTAAGGGCAGCGCCAAGTCCGAACTTGCGGCCTGGCTTGCGGCGGCAGAGTTGAGCGTGGACGGTCCGGTGCGGACGGCTGGCTGGGACGGCCACGGAAATCCGGAGGGCGGACCCGTAACAGACCCATTCCTCGTCATGTGCGCGTACACAGAGGAACAGAGCGACGAGATTGCTTACGGCGCGTTGCGCGTGATCCTCGAACTGTCGCGACTGTCGGGCGACTTTGACATCGGCCTCGCTCGAATCATGAGGAAAACGGGCGACGGGAAGGCCGTATCGCAGGCAACCGCGCCGGATTCTCGCGACGGTGCGCGAACAACATGGCAGCACTTTGACGAGTCCCACCGATTCACGCTTCCGCGACTCAAGCAGGCTCACAGAACAATGCTCGCCAATATCCCGAAGCGGCGAACCGCCGATGCGTGGTCACTAGAGACAACGACGGCGCCCGCCCCCGGCGAGGGGTCCGTCGCGGAATCGACAATGGAATATGCACGCAAGGTCTCGGACGGGTCAACGAGCGATACAACCTTGTTCTTCTTCCACCGTCAGGCATCTGATGACATTCGGCTCTATGACGGCAAGGGTGATGTTGACTTTGCCGCCGTTCGGAAGGCCGTAACCGAGGCATCCGGCCCCGTTGCTGGCTGGTCGGACATAGAGGGAATCATCGACCAATGGCGCGACCCGACCGCCGACCGCGCCTATCTGGAGCGGGTCTGGCTGAATCGGCTGGTGCGCGCGTCCGACCGCGCATTCGACGCGAACCGCTGGCGCGAGAACGCGCGGCCGGACTTCACTGTGCCGGACGGCTCGCTGATTACGCTCGGCTTCGATGGCGCGCGCTACCACGACGCGACCGCTATCGTCGGGACGCACGTCGAATCGGGCTATCAGTGGATCGTCGGCCTCTGGGAGTGCCCGATGGGCGTCGACAAGTGGGAGACGCCAGAGGCCG
>DASSAH010000228.1:0-5521 GCA_035685585.1 Coriobacteriia bacterium | reverse complement strand
TGCGGCGCGCCGTACGGCTCCATCGTCTGCACCGAATGCTGGCGCGCCGAGCCGGCGTTCGAAGCTGGCGTGTGCGCAGGTTCGCTCGAACCGCCGCTCTCCCGGTGCATCACGCTCTACAAGGACGCGGGGGAGCGACGGCTCGGCGCGCCCCTCGGCGACCTGCTTGCCCGCGCGACGGAGGCGTGGGCCGGCTGGCCTGAAGCGGTGGTCGCGGTGCCCGCCACGCCGCGCGCGCTGCGCCTCCGCGGCTTCGACCACACCGCGGTGATCGCTGAGCGCGTGGCGCGGACGCTCGGCGTCGCAGTCCTGCCTGCACTCGAGAGCGTGGGCGCACGCGATCAGCGCGCGCTCGGCAGGAACGCGCGCCGCGAGAATGTCGCCGGCGGGTTCGCTGTCACGCGCGGGGTCGCCCCGCCGCCCCGGGTCCTGCTCGTCGACGACGTCATGACGACCGGCGCGACGCTCGACGCCGCCGCGGCGGTCCTGTTGGCCGCCGGCGCCAAGGCGGTCAGGGTCGGAGCCGTCGCTCGCGCGTGGTAAAATACGCGGTGCTTCCGCTCGGGTCTGTGGTTGCGGGCGCAAGCCCTAGTCCATGGCAGGCGCGGCCGAAAGGACCCACGTAAGCCGGGAACGCAAGTTCTCGTGTGAGCATGGCGCGCCTTAGGGGTAAGCCGTACCGTCCGACCGCTGGTCTCCAGAACCGGTGGCGGGCGAGAGGGCCGGTAGTGAGATAGCATCAAGCGGAAGCCCCGGTACGCGAGTGTGGGGCCAAAGACCAGGTCAGCCGGGCGGAAGCATCTGCGGGCGGACCGCTGACACCAAGGAGGACGGATGCGACCGCTGCGGGCAGCTCTCGTGGGGGTACTCGCACTGACGCTTGCCGGCGCTGTCGCGTGCGCGCCCGCCGAGCCGCCCGATCCCGGGCCGCAGCCGCGGGTCTCGCCGCCTGTGATCCTCGAGGAGGGGGTCTTGCGCGTCGGCATCGATTTCTCGTACCCACCGTACGCGGGCAGGGACGAGGACCGCGAGGCGGGCATCGACGTGGACGTCGCCTCGGCGCTCGCGAGCGAGCTGGCGCTCGAGCCGGTGTTCGTCGAGGTCGCGCATGAGGACGCGGCCGAAGCCCTCCAGCGGCGTGAGGTCGACATCGTGATGTCGGTGCCGTTCACGGAAGCAGCAGTCCTCGGGGCGACGTTCGCCGGCTGGTATACGGAGAGCGGACCGGCGCTGTTCGCGTCCGAGGAGACGACGGTCGCGCCTCAGGAGCTCGCACGGAAACGCATCGCTGTCCAGCGGGGCTCCGCGGCGTTCTGGGATCTCGCGTACGAGTACGGCGAAGACGGACTTCTCGTGACCGAGACGCTGCGCGGCGCCTTCGAGGCGCTTGAGGCGGGGGAGGCGGACGTCGTTGCCGGAGACGCGCTCGTGTCCGCGTACATCGCGCGCGGCTTCGAGGGCGTGCGCTTCGCCGGTCAGCTGGAACCCGCGACTCCCATCGGTATCGTGGTCTCGCCAGAGGCCACAGATCTCGAGCCGGTCATCAGGGAGGCGCTCGACGTGTTGGCAGCCGGGGGAGTGCTCGACGCCATCAGGGCGAAGTGGGTCTACGACCTGCCGCCCCTCGATATCGGAACTGAGATCGAGGCTGGCGCCGCGAACGATGCTGGGGGGGAATAACGGGCTGCCGTGACCGCATACGAGACAAGGATTCGTGCATGCGGTTACCTGCTTTTCACACAGCGGACCGGTTGGTGTATGGTGAAGTTGTGGTGCCGTTATCCGTGCGCCGCAGTGACGTCCGACAGAGGGAGGAACGATGCACAGAGCTAGGAAGCTGCTCACGCTCGCGCTGGCGCTCATGCTCGCACTCAGCGTCATGGGTCTCGCCGGCTGTGGGGCAGAGGAGCCGGCCGAGCCCGCGGACGGCGCCGCCGAACCCGAGTTCACGCTCATCCAAGAAGGCAAGCTGATCGTCGGCTCGGACACCGCGTTCCCGCCCTTCGAGTTCATCGAGGATGGCGTGGTCAAGGGCTTCGATGTCGATCTCGTCGCCGCCATCGCAGAGGAGCTTGGACTTGACTACGAGTTCAAGAGCTACAACTTCGACGCGCTGATCGTCGGACTGCAGGGCGGAACCGAGTTCGACATGATCGCTTCGGCGATGACCATCACCGAAGAGCGAGCTCAGCAGGTCGACTTCTCCGACCCCTACATCGATTCTAACCAGTCGCTCACCGTGCGGCTGGACTCGGACGTGACGAGCCTCGCCCAGCTGACCGGCGGGAAGATCGGTGTCCAGTCGGGCACGACGGGTGAGGAGTTCGCGAGGAACAACCTGCCCGAGGGCGCGACGGTGGTCCCGTTCGAGAACATCCTGCAGGCTATGCAGGCGCTCCAGGCCGGCGAGGTCGACGGTGTCGTCAACGACTTGCCGATCTCTGCTGACATCGTGCTCGACGAAACCCGCGAGCTCAAGATCGTCGAGGAGCTGGTGACCGAGGAGCAGTACGGGTTCGCGTTCAACAAGGACAACCCGGGCCTGCGCGATGCCGTGAACGAGGCGCTCGCTACGTTGAAGGCGGACGGCACGTACGACGACATCTATCGCAAGTGGTTCGGCGAGACCCCGTAACCGTGGGTCCAGCGACTCGCAGGTAGACGTGGCATCTGACAGGGCGGAGTCCTCGGGGACTCCGCCCTGTGCGCGTGTTCGGACCCCAGGCCGCCGGGACGAAGGGTATCCGCGTATGGTCGAATACGGCTCCACCCAGCGCCCGCGTCGCTTCTTGTTGGCCGCAGCGGCGTTTCTGCTCTCGTGTGTACTCGCCCCTGGGGCGGCGCTCGGCGCGGAAGCGCCTAGCGCCCAGACGACGTTCATCCCGGTCACCGGCACCATCGACACGCTCGACATCCGCTTCGAGGTCCCGCCAGGCGAGCTCGAGGTACCCGTCACGCTGTTCCTCGAGTTCCCGGCCGAGATGCGGCCCGATCGACTCCGGGGAACCGGGGTGCGGGTCTCGGACGAGGAGGACCGGGTCCGTCCACCGGCCGTGAGTGCAGCCGAGGACGGGGTCACGTTCAGGTTCAGCGCCTCCGTGCCCCCGCCGGGGACCATGCTGAACATCCGCATCTCCGGTCTTGAGACGCCCGCTGAAGGAGGATCCTATCCGGTCGTCGCCTACTACGGTGAGGAAGACGCCGTTGAGCGCGCCGGGGAGTTCGTGATACCGGTGCCCGACCCGAACCTCCTCCAACGCGCGTTCCGCGCGATGGAGGAGGTTCCGTTTCTGCGGCAGTTTCTCTCGCCAAGCATTATCTGGGGCGCGTTGCCGCTGCTGTGGGACGGCTTCCAGGTCGCAGTCGCCATCCTCTTGGTCTCGTACTTCGCCGGAATCCCGTTGGGTCTCGGTGTCGCGTTCATGAAGATGTCGCGGCTTCGGGTGGTGCGGGTCCCCGCAACCATCTACGTCGATGTCATCCGCGGCACACCGCTGCTCGTGCAGCTGCTGCTCGTCTTCTTCGGTATCACGTTCGTGCCGGGGTGGAGCGCTCTCATGGATGCGCTCGGGCCGCTCGCCACCTGGCAGTGGCACAATGTCGACGCCACGCAGTTCTACCGCGTGTTCATCGTCCTCTCGATCAGCTCCTCGGCCTACATGGCCGAGATCTTCCGGGCTGGCATCCAGTCGATTCACAAGGGGCAACTGGAAGCGGCCCGGTCGCTCGGCATGACGTGGGTGCAGTCGATGGCGTTCGTCATCATTCCGCAGACGGTGCGCCGCATCCTGCCGACGATGATGAGCGAGTTCATCCTGCTGTTCAAAGACACCTCCATCCTGTTCGCGGTCGGCGTCTTCGAGATCACGATGCAGGCACGGACGATCCAGGCCGCCGAGTTCAACATGTCGCCCATGATAGCGGCGGCAGGGTTCTATCTTATGCTCACGGTTCCGCTCGGCAGGTTCGTCGCGAACCTCGAGGAGCGCCTGTCGGTAGCCGAGACCGGCAGGGGTGGCAAGAAACGCGGCCGTCCCGGGGGAGGGGTGCTCGTGGGCAAGCCGGTAGCGGAGAGCACCGTGTCGACGAGAGAGGTGGGCCTGCGATGACACTCGGTCGCGAGACGATCGTCAGCATCCGTGGCCTGCAGAAGAGCTTCGACGACCTCGAGGTGCTCAGGGGGGTCGACCTCGACGTCGCGAAGGGTGAGGTCGTCGTCATCCTCGGGCCGTCCGGCTCGGGCAAGTCGACACTGCTGCGTTGCGTGAACCGTCTCGAGGAGGCGACGGGAGGCCAGATCTTCGTCGAGGGCGTTGAGATCACGGACCACAAGACCGACATCAACAAGGTCCGCGAGCGGGTGGGGATGGTGTTCCAGTCGTTCAATCTCTTCCCCCATCTGACGGCGCTTGGCAACGTCATGCTCGCGCAGCGTAAGGTGCACGGACGATCGAGGCGGGAGGCCGAGCGCATCGCGCGTGAGCGCCTCGAACGTGTCGGGCTGAGCGAGAAAGCCGATGTCTTCCCGATTCAGCTCTCCGGCGGCCAGCAGCAGCGTGTGGCGATCGCCCGCGCGCTCGCCATGGATCCCCACGTGATGTTGTTCGACGAGGTGACCTCGGCGCTCGACCCTGAGCTCGTGCGCGAGGTGCTCGAAGTGATGAAGTCGCTCGCCAAGGGCGGCATGACGATGATGGTCGTGACCCACGAGATGGGCTTCGCGCGCGACGTCGCCGACCGGGTGATCTTCATGGACGAAGGCATCATCGTAGAGCAGGGGTCCCCGGAAGAGGTTTTCGACCACCCGCGAAGCGAGCGTACGAAGGACTTTCTCGGCCACATACGGTAGTATCCGTCGGACCCGCCCGGCAGCCGCCCCGACCGCAGTCGAGGCCGTGGTCGTGGGTATCTAGTCTGTGAGGGCATACGCAAGGAGGTTGCCGATGAAGATGATCATCAAGGGCCGCCGCATGGCGGTCACCGATGCGATCCACGACTATGCCGAGGAAAAGATCGGCAGGGTCAGCAAGATATTCGACGGTGACCACATCACCACCGAGGTGGAACTCTTCGTCGAGAAGAACCCGTCCATCGAGAACAGCCAGGTCGCCGAGGTCACGGTATGGACCAAGGGGCCCGTCATCAGGGCCAAGGAAGCCGCGCCGGATATGTACGCGGCGATCGATCTCGTCTCCGAAAAGCTCGAGCGCCAGTTCCGGAAGTACAAGGGCAAGATGCTGGACCGCCATTCGGCCAAGGCGGCTGCGCCCGCGGTGGCGCCGCCCCCGGTCGTCACCGAGGAAGAGGTCAGGCCTGCCATCGTGAAGACCAAGTCGGTCGAGCTCAAGCCGATGACCCCCGAGGAGGCGATTCTCCAGCTCGAGTTGCTCGGCCATGATTTCTTCGTGTTCACGTCGGCCGAGACAGAGACCGTGAGCGTGCTGTATCGCCGAAACGACGGGGACTACGGCTTGATCGAGCCATCACTCGGCTGAGACGACTCCACGAAGTCCGCGTCGCT
>DASSAH010000227.1:0-2172 GCA_035685585.1 Coriobacteriia bacterium | reverse complement strand
CGTGCCGTCGACACGCACCGCGACGAGGCGCGGCTGTGGTTGCCGTGTCACCGGCGTCACCGTAAGATGTGACGTGCAGCGCCCGGGCTTTTTGAGCCACACCCCCGAACGACTTGGGCGGGCGGTTCGTCAGCCAGGCGCCGAGGAGACCGATGACCGGGTTCGAGCTTTATCTCAAGCGCAACTCGAAGAGGTTCGACGCCTACCTGGCCGGGTTCTTCTCGGACGGCAGCCACCCCGACATGCGCCGCTACCTGTACGAACCGGTGGCGCGCTTCACCGCGAACGCGGGGAAACGCCACCGCCCGCTCATCTGTCTGCTTGCGTGCGAAGCGGTGGGCGGGGATCCTGGGCGCGCCAAGCCCTCGGCGGCCGCCATCGAGCACTTCCACACCGCCGCGCTGATCCACGACGACATCGAGGACTCGTCGCTCACGCGTCGCGACGAGCCGTGTCTGCACGTGCGCGAGGGCGACGGCATCGCGATCAACGCAGGCGACCTAGCGCTTTCGCTCGTGTGCGGCACCGTGGTGCACGACCACGGGCTCGACGACCGCACGAAGCTCCGCGTGCTCGCCGAGCTCGTCGACATGACGACGCGCACGATCGAGGGCCAGGCGCTTGACATCGGGTGGGCGCGCGACGGCCGCTTCGACCTGAGCGTCGAGGACTACCTGGTGATGGCGCGCCACAAGACGGCGTTCTACTCAGGTGCGGTGCCGCTCGCGGTCGGGGCCATCATCGGCGGGGGCAGTGACGAGCAGATCGAGGCCCTGAGGGAGTTCGGGATGGCGGCCGGTCTGGCGTTCCAGATCCAAGACGACGTCTTGAACCTCGTCGGCGCGAAAGAGGCGACCCGCAAGGACTTCCGAAGCGATGTCACCGAGGGCAAGCGAACGCTCGTCGCGATACACGCGCTCAGGCACTCCGCGCAACGGGACCGGCTCCTCGAGATCCTCTCGCAACGCGCGACCGGCACGGCGCTACTGGGCGAGGCCGCGGCAATCATGCTCGAGGCCGGCTCGGTGCGCTACGCGAGCGACTATGCCCGCGACCTCATCTGCGGCGCCAAGCACTCACTGGAGGGAACGCTGCCCGACAGCAGGGCTCGCAAGCTGCTGTTGTCCATGGCTGACTTCTTCATCAAGCGCAGCTCATGAGTTCTTCAGCGTGAATCGGCTGATGGGAATCTTCTAGGAAGTGTCCCCTCTCAGCCGGATGCCATGTCCCCGGACGTACGAGGAGTCCACCATGCGGTCTGTCCGAGTTTCTGACGCCATCCACTGGGTCGGCGCCATCGACTGGGGTCTTCGCGACTTCCACGGGTACGAGACGCCACGCGGCACCACATACAACGCGTATCTCGTGCAGGGGAGTCAGCGGACGGCCCTGGTCGACACCGTCAAGGCGCCGTTCGTCGACGAGCTTCTGGCGCGGGTGCGCACGCTCGTCGACCCCGCTAGAGTCGACCTCATCGTCGTCAACCATGTCGAGCCTGACCACAACGGGGGGTTGCGGCTCGTGATGGACGCGATGCCCAACGCCAGGGTCGTCGCCTCCCGTTCGGGTGTCGCGGGGGTGGCGGAGTGCCACGACGGACTCGCGGTCGATGCGGTGGGCGCTGACGACGTCATCGACCTCGGCGGGTGCGAGCTGCGCTTCCTGCCGATGCCGATGGTGCACTGGCCTGACTCGATGTTCACCTACTGCGCCGGTGAGCGCGTGCTCATGCCGAACGACGCCTTCGGGCAGCACCTGGCTTCATCGGAGCGCTTCGCCGATGAGGTCGGTCTCGACCTCGCGTTCGAGGAGCTCACGGTCTACTACGCGAACATCCTCATGCCGCTCGGCAAGCAGGTGGCCAAGGCTGTTGAGAAGGTCACGGCGACCGGCTGGGAGATCGAGACGGTCGCACCGAGTCACGGGGTCATCTGGCGGCGGGACACACTCGGCCCCCTTTTCGAGCGGTACGCTCGCCTGACCGCGGGAGAGACCCGGGAGAAGGTGACGGTCGCATACTCGACAATGTGGGGGTCGACCGATATCCTCGCCCGCGCGGTCGCCGACGGTGTCAGCGCCCGCGGCGCGCACGTGGAGGTCTTCGACCTCGCCTCGACGCCGATCGCGCATGTCACTCGCCACCTGCTCGACTCGCGTGCGCTCCTGCTCGGC
>DASSAH010000226.1:0-2631 GCA_035685585.1 Coriobacteriia bacterium | reverse complement strand
AACGCCGCGGTCAAGGACGGCAAGCAGGCGCTCGGCAACCCGTTCTTCGGCGCCGAGAAGCGTCTCGCGCCGGCTGAGAGCTACGTACGCATCTCTGACGAGGTGATCTATGACGCCGGCGAGATCGTGTACCCGAGCATCATCATGGTCTACCACCCGGACGTCATCCTCATGGGCAAGTCGTACACGATGCCGTTCTTCTCCGGGATCAAGCGCGATGGCGTCATCCTCGTCAACTCACCCAAGGACATCGAGTTCACGGTGGAGGAGAGCGAGCGGCTGCGGGAGCTGAACGTCGCGCTCCACTTCTTCCCCGCGACAAGCATCTCGCGCGAGGTGACCGGCTCGGAGCTCTCGACCAACGTGGCCATGCTCGGCGCGCTCCTCGGTTTCACCGGGATCGTCACGTACGAATCGCTCGCCGAAGCGCTCATGGATCGGTTCGGCGGGAAGACGAAGTTCGTGGCCTCCGGGACGACCGCTGTGCTCGATGAGGCGGTCAGGAAGCAGTACGGGAAGAAGGAGAAGCTCATCGCGGCCAATGCCGAGGTGCTTCAGAAGTCCTATGACATGGCGCTGGCAGCTGTGAGCGCCGGCGCGAGCGCCTGACGAAAGGGGCGTCAACCGATGTATTCCGCCGGCGTGGTCGACGAAGCGAAGTGTGTTGGCTGCCGACTGTGCACCCAGGTCTGTCCCGAGCCCAATGCGGTGAGGTTCTTCGTCGATCGCAAGAAGTCGTTCATCGTGCCCGCGCGGTGCAAAGGGTGCAGTGTGTGTGCGGTCATGTGTCCCAAGTCGGCGATCGAGGTCCGCATCATCACGGAGGCCGAGGCGAACGCGTGCGAAGTCACGTGCATGGAGTGACCGCGAGGCCCTGAACGCGAGGGTCCGGACCGCTCAGAGTCTGGCGATGAACGTCGAGACGGCGTGATAGAGCGGGACGCCGAAGAACACGTTGAACGGGAAGATCAGCGCGACCGAGGCTGTCAGCGCGAGCGAGGGGTTGCCCTCAGGCAGCGCTGATCTCATCGCCGCCGGCGCCGAGATGTACGACGCGCTTGCCGCGAAGACGCCGAGCATCGTCGCCCCGCCCACGCCGAGCCCCGAGGCTCGTCCGAGCACCACGCCGAGGATGCCGTGCACGGGGGGCATCACGAGAGCGAAGCCTACCAGCTTAGGCCCCAGCGTCTTCCACTCGTGAAGACGCTCGGCGGCGAGCAGCCCCATGTCCAGCATGAACAGGCAGAGAATCCCGCGGAACATGTCGCCGAAGAACGGCATGATCGGCGCGGTCCCCTCAGCGCCCGCGATATAGCCGACCAGGAGCGCCGCGCCCAAGACGAGGACAGACCTGCCTCTGACACTGTGCTTGACAAGTCCGCCGATGTTCACTCGTGTCGTCCCTGGACGAGCGCGGTCCAACGCGAAGCGGGCGATCACGATCGCGGTGATGATGGCAAAGCTGTCCATGAACGGGTAGAGCGCCGGGATGAACGATTCGTACGGAACTCCGAGGCGGTCGAGATAGGCGAACCCGACGACCATCGTCACGGCGCTCACGGCGCCGCAGTGCCCCGCGATCGATCCGGCGTTCGCGGCGTCGAAGCCAAGACGGCGCAGCACGGAATAGCCGAGTGCGACGATGCCGACACCGAGCGCCACCGCGGCGATCGACGGGAAGACGGCCTCCGAGAGGCTGACCTCGCTCAGACCGACTCCGCCTTTGAGCCCGATCGCGCAGAGCAGGAAGAGCATCATCGCGGTGCTCATCGCCTCCGGGATCTTGAGGTCGGACTCCACGAGGGCGGCGACCATCCCGACCACGAAGAAGAGCAGCTGGGGTGTGGTGACCTGGCTGATGAAGTCCGAGAGTGCCACAGAGTGTCCCTCCTACAGGCCGAAGACCGCCTTCCCCAGCGACGTGAACAGCGGAATGCCGACTGCAAGGGCGATTGGAGTGCCCACGCCCGTCGAAGACCCGACGTAGGCGGCCGGGTTGGCGCTCGGTATTCCCGCTCGGAGGGTGGGAGGTCCGGAGACGTCTGAGTTCGACGAGGCGATGATGGCGAGCATGATCGCGCCGCCAGGGCTGAGTCCCGCAACCACGTGAGCCACGTAGCCGAGCCCGAAGCCCATCAGGCCGTGCACGATCGGCGCGATGAACGCGTAGGCCGTGTACCAATGTGCGACGCTCAGCAGCTCTTTCAAACGCCGGTAGGCGTCCATTCCGAGGATGAGCATCAGCACCGAGAGGAATCCGCGGAACAGCGGGTCGTAGAACTCTTCGAAGACCCCCTCGGGCCGCGCGAGGAGTCCGAGGACGAACCCGAGGATAAGTGCGGCGATGGCAGCTCCCTGGAGGCACTCCTTGACGATCGGCCAGATGGCGACCTTCCCGTCAGCGCCGCCGTTCTTGCTCTTGTGGATGAAGAGGTTCGCCAAGACGATCGCGGTGACGAGCGCCGGGATGTCCATGAACGGGTAGAGCGCGGGGATCCAGGCCTCGTAGAAGATGTTCTCCTCATCGAGCGCGAGCATTGCGGCAACGACCGTGCTCGCGCTCACCGCGCCGAAGAGGCCGGACGTCGCGATGGCATCCTCCTTGCGCACACCTGGCAGCCGCGCCAGCGT
>DASSAH010000225.1:0-2045 GCA_035685585.1 Coriobacteriia bacterium | reverse complement strand
CTTTCGCGAGCTGGACGTCTCCTTCGTCCCGTCAGAGACGAACTTCGTGTACGTGAAGACCGAGCGTTCCGGCCCGGTGTTCGACGCGCTGCTGGACGAAGGGGTCATCGTGCGTGATTTCGGCACGGCGCCCGCATTGCGGGTCGGAATCGGGACGAACACCGACACGAACGTCACGATCGAGGCCTTTCGCGCCGTCAGAGCGCGGTTGGGTGTGATCTGAGATGCGTGCACGCGCGTCCTCAGCGGTCAGCCGGGTGATCGCGTGAGCTTCTCCACCGTGGTGGTCGTGGGAGTCGGGCTGATCGGCGGCTCGTTCGCGGCCGCGCTCAAACGTCTCGAACCGGCCCCCCGGGTCTATGGGATCGACACCGAGCCGGCGGCACTCGACTGGGCCGTTGCGCACGGGATCCTCGACGCCGGTGCGGTTCCTGGGACGTCTGGCGCGTCCGAGTGGCTCGGCCCTCACGGGGGCGAACTCGTCGTGCTTGCCACCCCCGCGGCGCGGGTGGTCGAATGGATCGAGCATCTCGGCAGGTCAGGGTTTGGCGGTGTGGTCACCGACGTCGCCTCCACGAAGACGGGGATCATCCGGGCCGCCGAGCGCCATCTTTCCGGAAGCGCGCGCTTCGTCGGAGGCCACCCGATGGCGGGGTCGGAACGCAGCGGGGTCGAGGCGGCCGATGCCGCGCTCTTCCAGGGTGCGTACTACGTCCTCACCCCGACGCCCGAGACCGATCTCGCGGCCTACCGTGAGGTGCACGCGCTTGTGAGCGCACTCGGGTGCCGCGTCGTGTCGGTCGCGCCCGAGGAGCACGACGAGGCGGTCGCGGTCGTGAGCCATGTTCCGCATGTCGCGGCAAGCGCGCTCGTCAGTGTCGCGGTAGCGAGGGCCGGGAACGACGGCGAGCTCTTGCGGTTGGCCGCCGGCGGTTTCAAGGACACCACACGGGTGGCGGCGGGCAGCCCTGAGCTGTGGACCGGCATCTGCATGGACAACGCCGCGGCGGTGTCGGACGGGGTCGACGAGCTGCGCCGCACACTCGGAGACTTCGTGACGATGCTACGGCACGGTGACGCGAACGCAGTCCAGTCGTGGCTGGCGCGAGCGGCCGACGTACGCCGGTCGCTGCCCGCCCAATGGGTGCCTGCCACCACAGCGCTCACCGAGGTGAGCGTGCCCATGGTCGACCGGCCCGGCGTGATCGCGCAGATCACCACCGCCGCGAGCCGGGCCGGGTGCAACATCGAAGCCATCGAGATCGAGCACCTCTCCGAGTCGAGCGCGAGGCTCGTCATGGTCCTGACCGACGAGGGCGACATCGCCCGCTTCATCGACGAGGTGCGTGCCGCGGGTCACGCCCCGCAGGTCCGGCCTCTCGACGCCGTGGGGGAGTGACGACCATGGAGTACGCCTCCTCGCGGCCCGCAGGTCCGCTCACCGGGAGCGTCACCGTACCCGGTGACAAGTCGCTCTCGCATCGGGCGGTGTTGTTCGCGGCGATGGCACGCGGTGTGTCGCACCTCTCTGGCGTGCTGGACAGCGCAGACGTCCGGTCCACCATGGCGGCTGTGCGCACGCTCGGGGCGACCGTCGAGAGCGAACCGCGCGATGATGGCGGCCTCGATGTGACTGTGACCGGCTGGGGTGCGTCAGGGCCATCCTCCCCGGACCTCCCGATCGATTGCGGCAACAGCGGAACGACCGCCCGGTTGCTGCTCGGCGTGCTTGCCGGGTGGGACGTCGAGGCCACCCTCGTCGGCGACGAGTCGCTCTCCCGCCGTCCGATGGACCGAGTCGCGACACCTCTCGGCATGATGGGAGCCGGTTTCGAGTCCACCGGGGGCACGTTGCCGCTCACTGTTCGAGGCGGCCGGCTCACACCTCTGACGTATCACAGCCCCGTGGCGAGCGCGCAGGTGAAGACGGCCGTGCTGCTCGCCGGCATGCGTGCCGCCGGCCGCACCCGCGTGAGCGAGCCCGCGCAAAGCCGGGACCACACGGAGCGGCTCCTGCCCGAATTCGGAGTGGCAATCGGCCGTGA
>DASSAH010000224.1:0-2120 GCA_035685585.1 Coriobacteriia bacterium | reverse complement strand
GTCAGCAACATCGTCGAGGCCGAGCCGGCCGTCATCACAGCCGAATCGGGGAGAGTGCTTGTGATCTCACACGCCGCTCCGGGCGTCGCGGCGGCACTGATCTCGGACCCTCCCGGTGATTCCGCGCGCGGTATACTGGGGCCAGAGTCAGACCGCCAGGAGGCCTCGTGACCACGCTCGCCGCCACCATCCTCCTCATCGCCGCGGGAGTGACCGCCTACGGCGCTGTCGTCTACGTCTCTCTCGCTCTTGGGTTCGCGGCCGCGGCGTGCGCGCTCGGCGCGGCGGCGATAGTGCTGTTCGCACGCTCCCGCCGTACCGCCGCCGCTGCGCCCCCGCGCGAAGCTCTGGTCGATGCGTGCGGCGCCCTTGCTCCACCGCCCGGACTCGAGGTCGAGAGCGCCTCCGCGTCGGCCACGGCCGTCTCGCCGGAGGCGCCGCCACGTGACCTCGTGCCGGTCACCCCCCGCGCTCTCGACGCGCCCAGCGTCCTTGAAGCGCTGCTTCTCGCCGTGGCCCCCGCCGGCGACGCGGTCAGAGCCACTCTGTGGCGCGGTGACGGAGCCGGTGAGAGCGCCGCTTTCCCAGTCGCCACCTCGGGGGAGCACCGGGAGGACCTCGTCAGGAGCCGCGACACGGTGCATGAGGTCCTCCGCGAGGAGCGAGCGCTCCTCGACTCGCTGACCCTCCCGGACCCCGGTTCCGCGGACGTGACCACGTGGCGCTACGTCGTCCCGATCACCTTCTCCGGCATGAAGGGCGCCGTGGGTCTCGACTTCCTGGGAGACCGGCCCAACCTCGAAATCCTCAACCGGACCGCCGCCGCGTATCGAGTTCCGCTCGCAGCCGCGCTTGCCCTCCAGGTCGCCGAGCGGGAATCCGCCGCGGCGAGCGCGCTTGTGGCTACAGTCCGTGAGCTTACGCGTCTGCTCGATCCCGATCAGATCGCGCAGACGGCCCTCGCCCGCGCGCTTGAGGTGGGCCACGCTACGACCGGAAGTGTGATGCTCTACGACGAGGCAGGCGCCGACCTGAGGATCGCGGCGGCGGTCGGCCTGCCCGATGACGTCGTCAGCTCCACGATCGTGCGCGCGGGGGACGGTATCGCCGGCTGGGTCGCGTTGTCGTGTCAGCCGCTCGTCGTCGAGGACACGCCAGGCGACGCCCCGAGAGTCCGATCGCGTGGCATCAGGTCCGCCGTCTCTGTCCCCATCGCGGATTCGGAAGGGGTCCTCGGGGTACTCAACGCCGGCGCTCCCGAGCACCCGTCGCGTCTGGCATCCGGAGACCTTGCCGTCCTCGAGACCATCGCGGCCGAGACGGCCGCCGCTCTCCGCAACGCACGGTCGGCCGCGCGTGCCACGGACATCTACTTCGAGACGCTGATGGCGTTCGCAACCGCGATAGAGAGCAAAGACCCGTATGCGGACGGACAGACGGAGCGCGTCGTGCGACACGTCGCGGACGTGGCCCGCGAGTTGGGGCTCGAACCGAGCGACATCCGCACGCTTGAACTCGCGGCCATTCTCCGTGACATCGGCATGCCCTCAGGATGCGAGGACACCTACGCTTCACGCGAGAGCCTCTCGCCCGTCGAGCGGAACCTCATCACCCTGCATCCGGTGATAGCCGCGGAGATCTTGAACCAGGCTCCGGCCTTGCGAGAAGTCGCCCCGGTCGTCTATCACCACCACGAACGCTATGACGGGAGCGGCTACCCCGAGGGGCTTGCGGGGGACGGCATCCCGTTGGGGGCACGGATTCTGAGCGCCGCTGACGCGTTCGTCGCCATGACGTCACGAAGACCGCACCGAGAGGCCTACGCGGAGGATGAGGCTCTCGCCGAGCTCGAGAAGGGGACCGGCACGCAGTTCGACCGAGCGGTCGTCGACGCGCTCGTCGCGACCCGGTCAGCAACGTCCGATCGGCTGCTCGGCAGTACGCGCTAGTCCTGTCGGCCGTGACGCTTCGATCGGCCGCGACGCACTCAGGCGCGCGTCACCTTCCCGGCTTTCATGCACTTCGTGCAGACGCCGATGCGCTTGACGCTCCCGTCAATGAGAGCAGTCACCTGTTGGATGTTCGGGCGGAACATCCGGTTGGTCACGCGGTTCGAGTGG
>DASSAH010000223.1:0-1912 GCA_035685585.1 Coriobacteriia bacterium | reverse complement strand
GTGTTCGACGTGTTGGACAAGATCGCCGTCGAGGGCCAGCCTGAACCGCGGCTGTTCGGACTGGCGTGCGCGACGCTCTCCGTGCTCGAATCGGCGCCGCCCGACCGACTTATCCAGACAGTGACCGCGTTCCTGGTCAAGGGGATGGCGATGCACGGCTATCGTCCTCACGTGGACTCCTGCCTGTCCTGTGCGTCTACTACCGGCGAGTGGTCGGGGTTTTCGCTTGAGTCGGGCGGTCTGCTCTGCCGGGCATGTGGCGGCAGCGTCACACCGTTGACCCCCGGAGCGAGAGACGCGCTCGCATGGATGCTTCGGGCCACCATGACCGAGGTCGTCGACCGCGAACTCCCGTCGCGCCAGGCGGCCGAGGCGTTCGGCCTCATCAGGCAGTTCGTGTCGTATCATCTTCCGGCTCGCTTGAAGGCCTTGGAGCTGTTTGCCGGCGGAGGCGTTCGTTGACCGCCGGCGAGAGGGGCGCCGCCGATGACGGGGCCGATGCTGCGCTGGTGTTCACCGTCACGCTCACCGAACGCGGCTACCGTCGCGTGCTCATCCACCTTGCGGCGCTCAAGCTCAGGTTCCTCCCGCCGGCTCTCACGTTCGGGGGGATGTACGCGTACGCCGCGGGCGGTCGCGTCGAGGGGGCGGGACTCTTCCTCGCGGCGATAGCGCTGCCGGTCACTCTGTGGGGCTATCTCTCGTGGGTCTCGGGATCCCCACGCTCCCGTGCGCTCTACGAGCCGATCAGCTACGAGTTCGGTCCTGAAGAGATTGCGTATCATTCGCCCGACGCCAGCGGCGCGATCGGGTGGGAGCGCGTCACCCGGTGGCGCGAAGCCGCGGGGCACATCCTGCTCTACGTGAGCGGAGCGGCGTACGTCCTGGTCCCGGTCGAGGAGCTGGATGACGTTACGCGTGCTCGCCTGCGCGACCTGTTGACTCAGCGGGTGGGCCCCGCAAGACGCGTGCGCCGCATGCGGTAAGATACCTGGACGTCCGTCTCGACCCCGGACGATGCCGAGAGGAGACCGTCACCGATGCACGGGAGCACCTTCCAGGACGTCGTACTGGCGCTCTCAAGGTACTGGGCCGACCAGGGCTGCGTCGTGCTGCAGCCCTACGACACGGAAGTCGGCGCCGGAACGTTCCATCCGGCGACGACGCTGAAGTCTTTGGGCCCCGAACCATGGCGAACGGCCTACGTCCAGCCCAGCAGACGTCCGGCCGACGGACGTTACGGCGACAACCCGAACAGGCTCCAACACTACTACCAGTACCAGGTTGTCTTGAAGCCCAGCCCAGATGACGTGCTTGATCTGTACTGGGAGTCGTTGCGGGCCATCGGCATCGAACCTGCCGAGCACGACGTTCGCCTCGTCGAAGACGACTGGGAGTCGCCCACCCTTGGCGCGTGGGGACTGGGCTGGGAGGTCTGGCTCAACGGGATGGAGGTCACCCAGTTCACGTATTTCCAGCAGGTCGGGGGCTTTGACTGCAGGCCCGTTCCCGCGGAGATCACCTACGGCGTGGAGCGCCTTGCCATGTACATCCAGGAAGTGGACAGCGTGTTCGACCTGATCTGGGCAAGGGGGCCTGATGGCCGGTCATACACGTACGGGGATGTGTTCAAGCGCAACGAATACGAGTACTCGCGCTACAACTTCGAGATCGCAGACTCGGGCATGCTCTACGCTCTGTTCGACGCCTACGAGAGTGAATGTCGCAGGATACTCGACGCAGGAGCGCCCCTGCCGGCCTACGACTATGTGTTGAAGTGCTCGCATGCCTTCAACCTGCTCGACGCCCGTGGGGCCATCGCGGTGGCCGAGCGCGTGAGTTTCATCGCACGTGTCCGTGCCCTTGCGAAGGCCTGCTGTGAGGCGTATGTGGCGTCACTGGCGGCTGTCGG
>DASSAH010000222.1:0-1662 GCA_035685585.1 Coriobacteriia bacterium | reverse complement strand
GACGTGGACGACCAGATGGCGGAATGGCATCTCGCCCGTGACGTACTGCAGCGGTTCGCCGGCGAGACGCCGCCGCACTCCTTCGCGCAGCGCGGCCCGCTCAGTCTCGCCGAGCGGCCGGTCCCAGTACGCGTAGACCTCGACGCGCGAAAGCCCGGTGGCTGCGGAGAGGAGCCACTCGGCGGACCGGCGTGGCGCATCGACCCCCTCGCGCTCGAAACGCTCCACCATCCAGGCGAGCGCGTCCTTGAGCGTCCAGGCGCGCTCACCCATCGGTCAGGCCAGCGACGCCAGGCGCTCGGCCCGGTCGGCCGTCGCGAGCGCCTCGATCACCGGCCCGATCTCGCCCATCATGATGGCGGGCAGGTTGTGTACGGTGAGCCCGATGCGGTGATCGGTAAGCCGGTCCTGCGGGAAGTTGTACGTCCGTATCTTCTCCGAGCGGTCGCCCGACCCGATCTGACTGCGCCTCGTCTGGCCGAGCTCGGCCTGCCGCCGCTCCAGCTCCGTCTCGTACAGGCGCGCGCGCAGCACGCGCATGGCGTTCTCCTTGTTCTGGAGCTGAGACTTCTGGTTTTGCGACTGCACGACAAGACCCGTGGGGAGGTGCGTGATGCGCACCGCCGAATCGGTCGTGTTGACCGACTGGCCGCCTGGCCCGCTCGAGCGGAAGACGTCGATACGCAGGTCGTTCGGGTCGATCTCGATCTCGACGTCCTCGACTTCAGGCAGCACCGCGACGGTCGCCGTCGACGTGTGGATGCGTCCACCGGACTCGGTGGCCGGGACGCGCTGCACCCGGTGCACTCCCGATTCGAACTTGAGTCTCGAGTAGACGGCACGACCCTTCACCATGAAGGAGACGTCCTTGAACCCGCCCACCTCGTTCTCCGAGGCGTCGACCTCCTCCACCTTCCACCGTTGCGTCTCCGCGAACCGCGTGTACATGCGGTAGAGGTCGGCCGCGAACAGACCCGCCTCGTCGCCGCCCGCTCCGGCGCGGATCTCGACGATGACGTTCTTCTCGTCGTTGGGGTCCGCGGGCACGAGCATCACTCTGATCTCAGCCTCGAGCGCCGACTTCCGGCCTTCGAGCTCCGCGAGCTCCTCCCGCGCCATCTCGCGCAGCTCGTTGTCGTCTTCCCCGCGCACGATCCCCTCGGCGTCAGCGATGCCTTCGAGCACGCCGAGGTAGGCGGTGATCGCGTTGGCGAGCGGGGTCATCGCCGCATGCTCCTTCGCGAGCCGGGCGAAGGTGCGCTGATCGGACAGGACGTCCGGATCGCCGAGGCGTTCCGCCAGCTCCTGGTGGGACGCGAGTATCGATTCCAGTCTGTCACGCATGCTGGGTGCACGGTCCTTCGGGTCGCACAGATGGCCGAGCAGAAGGGTAGCACGACAGGGGGAGCCGAGCGCTCAGCGCGGCTCTCTCCACCCGCTGACGAGGATGCGCCAGTAGGTCCTGCTCGCCACGGTGAGAGCGGTCGCGACCGCGACGTAGAGCACGCCGAGCACGGGACGGGGCACGGACGTCAGCCGCAGCGCGTGACCAGTGGCGACCATGATGACGACGACCACCCACGAACGCATCGAGAGGAAGCCGGCAACCGCCGCGTCCGGCCCCCTATCGCGGATGCGCTGAGCGACGCCCTCGGCGACGCG
>DASSAH010000221.1:0-6790 GCA_035685585.1 Coriobacteriia bacterium | reverse complement strand
GCACCCGCGCAAGCACCCCGATGCAACGCTCGATCCGCTCGCGCGAAAGCTCGTCACCCGTGGCCCACAGATAGACGAGCGCTTCGGCCGGGACGGGCTCGAGCAGCCGGTACAGTCGTGAGTCGCGCATCTTGCGGCGGTCCTTCAGTCGCCTGCCGATCGCCTGGGAGCGCTCGCTCAGCGCAAGGGCCGCTTCCGCATACTCGCGCCCGAACCGCATCCACCGGAGCCAGCGCTCAGCACCGCTCCGCCCGGCTCGCGCGCACACCGCGGCGACAAGCGCCACCCTGCGCCTCGGCGGTTGGACGAACGCGTTCGCGAGCGCGCGGTATGCCCGCTCGGCACGGAAGAGGTCGTCGACGACCAGCTGACGCGGAACCCCCTCGGGAATGAGCGTCTCCAGAGCCCCGAGTTCTTGCAGGCGCTCGAAGACGGCGGCCGGCGAGTCCTCATCGATGATGTCGAGCATCTCCTCACGGATGCGGGCGCCGCTCACATCATCGATGACCCCCATCTCCACCGCTTGGCGTGCGAGCTGCTCGGTACCCGCGTCCATCTCAAAGCCGAACCGGCGTTCGAACCGCGCCGCCCGCAATACCCGCGTCGGGTCCTCGACGAACGAAAGCGAGTGCAGGACCCTGAGCACACCACGCTCCAGGTCCCTCAGACCGCCGAACGGGTCAGCGATCGCACCGAAGCACTGCGGATTGACGCACGCTGCCATCGCGTTCACGGTGAAGTCCCGCCTGAAGAGGTCCTGGCGCAGCGATGAGCGCTCGACCGTGGGCAGCGCCCCCGGACGCAGGTAGTACTCCGTACGTGCGCTCGTCACGTCGAGGTGAAGCGCGCGCGAGAAGACGAGCACAGCCGTACCGAACCGCCGGTGGACCTTGACGCGGACGTTGAGGGCCTCGGCGGCCATCTGTGCGAAGGCGACAGCGTCACCCTCGACGACGACGTCGATATCGAGGTTGCGGCGACCGAGCAGCATGTCGCGCACGAATCCGCCGACCGCATGCGCCCGTAATCCGCGCTCCTCCGCAAGTCTCCCCACGGCCCGCAGAGCGTCACCCGCCTCCTCCGGCAACAGGGACGCCGCCGACGAGAGGAACCGGTCGGTCGAGCGCGCTCGTGCTTGAGGCAGGCGGCGGTCGAGGTACTCGTCGCCGTGCTCGGCCCTCAGCAGGTCCTTGCGCGTGACGATGCCCGCGAGCGCTTCGTCTTCGACCACCGGGAGCCGTCCGATTCCTCGAGTCGCGAGCAGACTCTCCACCGCATACAGGTCCTCGTCGGGGGAGATGGTCACTACCTCGCGGGCCATGAACCCCCGCACCGGCGCATGACCGAGACGATGCCGGAGCGCCTTGTCCACGTCCTTCCGCGTGACGAGTCCGACGATTCGCGTCCCATCGAGCACGGGCAGCCCACCGTGGCCCCACCGCGCCATCAGCGAGCCGGCGTCGGCCATCGACTCGTCCGGTCCCACGGTGTGGACCGGCGCGGACATGATGTCGCGGGCACGCAACGGGGGCCGCACGAGGGCTTCAAGCGCCTCGCGCAGGCGTTCGAGCGCCGTACCCGTGTCCATCTCCCGAAACGCGGCAGAGGCAGCCTGCGCGTGTCCCCCGCCGCCGAGACGCTTCATCACCTGGCCCACGTCGACCTCGTGCAGACGGCTGCGCGCGACCGCCTGCAAGCGGCCCGGCATCTGGACGAGCGCAAACGCCACGCGGTACCCCATGTCCTCGACGATGTAGTGCGTAAGCACGCTCGCGGAGTCCACATACTCGGGGGCGTGCGCCACACCGACCGCGATCGGCTGCCCGTTCACATCCCACACGATGAGCGAGGACACCAGCTCCTCGAGTAGGCGGCGCTGTTCGGCGTCGAGTGCCCTCAGGAGAAACCGGTTCACGACCTCGAGGTCCGCGCCGCAGGCCATGAGGTACGCGACGGCTTCCGCGTCATACGCGGTCGTCCCCGGATACGTCAGCGATCCGGTGTCCTCGTGGATGCCGAGAAGAAACAGGGAGGCCTCAAGCACGGTCAACGACACGCCCTGACGATGAAGTTCATGCACGAGGATCGATGTCGTCGCGCCGACCTCGAGGGAGCGGTCATCGACGCCGGTCACATCCCCCTCAGCCGGGGGGTGGTGGTCGTAGACGATGATGTCGACCTCCGGGCGACGTGCCACACGGCCAAGTTCGCCTATTCGGCTCGGGTCGCGCGTGTCCACCAGGATCAGCCTGGTCACTGAGTCGAGGTCGAGCCCGCGCAGGTCGACGAAGTCGAGGAAGTCCTCGTGCAGGTTGTGGAACGCACGCACGTTGGCGTTCTGGGTCCCGAGGAACACGCCGCGGGCACCTGGGAAGAGCTTGGTCGCGGCTACAGTCGCCGCATACGCGTCGAAATCGGGATTCGCGTGTCCGACAACCAGGTCCATGCGCTCAGACCTCATGGAAGAGCGGCGGCGGACTCACGGGCTCCACGCTGTACGTGAAGGCCGCCTTGAGCCGGCGCTCGGCCTCGTCGAAGGCGCCCGCCCGCTCTGAGTGCAGTGTCGCTAGTCGGTCACCGGCACGCACGGGGTGACCGACGCGGACATCGAGCACGAGCCCAGCACCCGGATCGATGATGTCGTCCTTGCTGGCGCGTCCCGCCCCGAGCAGCATCGCTACTCGGCCCGTTTCCTCGGCGTCTATCCTGCCGAGAAAGCCGTCGCGCTCAGCTAGAACCTCGCGAGTGAGGGTCGCGCGGGGCAGGCGGCTGACATCGCGTGCCACGCGCGCGTCGCCTCCCTGCGCTTCGATCCACCGCTCGAACTTCTCGAGCGCGGCCCCCGAGGACAGGGATGCGCGCGTGACGCGGAGAGCGCGGCTCTCGTCATCGACGACACCACCCAAGACGAGCATCTTCGCCGCGAGCGACACGCATACCTCGGTGAGTTCGGGTGGTCCCGCCGCCTGCAAGGTCCGAATGGCCTCGGCGACTTCCAGCGCGTTTCCCACCGCCATCCCGAGCGGCTGGTCCATGTCGCTCATGACGCAGTGGACTTCGCGCCCGAGAGCCCGCCCGACGCGAACAAGCTCGGAGGCGAGCCCCCGCGCCTGCTCGGCGGTCTTCATGAACGCTCCGGAACCCACCTTCACGTCGAGGAGTATCGCGTCCGCGCCGCCAGCGACCTTCTTGCTGATGATGGATCCGACGATGAGCGGGATGCTCGGGACGGTCGCGGTCACGTCCCGTAAGGCGTAGATCATCTTGTCCGCCGGGTCGATGTCGGGCGACTGGGCAATCACCGCGACCCCGACACGTCGCACCTGTTCGACGAAGTCATCGGCGTCCATCTCGGTCCTCATCCCGGGAATGGACTCGAGCTTGTCGAGTGTCCCCCCGGTGTGGCCCAGCCCACGACCGCTCATCTTGGCCACCGGGACGCCACAGGCCGCCGCAAGCGGGGCCACGACCAGCGTCGTCGTGTCCGCGACACCTCCCGTCGAGTGCTTGTCGACCGTCGTCCCGTCCACCGTCGACAGATCGACGATGCGTCCCGAGCGGACCATGGCGTCAGTGAGCCACACCGTCTCGTCAGCGGTCAGACCGTTGAGGTACGCGGCCATCAGCCACGCCGCCATCTGGTAGTCGGGCACGTCGCCTGCCGTGTATCCCAGCACGATGCGATCGATCTCCTCGGCGGTATGGCGTCTCCCGTCACGCTTGACCTCGATGAGCTCCTCATACCTCACGCGTTCGTCACCTCCGCAAGGAACGACGTGCCGCGTCCGCACGCGCCGGCGGCGCCATAGAAGTCGAGCACCGTCTCGCCGATGTCAGCGAACGTCTGTCGCGTACCCAGATCGACCCCCCGGTCGACTCCCTTGACCTTCGCGAGCGTGGGTGTGTACTCGCGGCTGTGATCGGTCGAGGCGGTTGTCGGGTCGCAGCCGTGGTCCGCCGTGATGATCAGCAGGTCGCCATCGCGCATCGCGTCGAGCAGCTCCGGAATCCGTGCGTCGACCGCCTCGAGCCCCCGGGCGTATCCCGCGGCATCGTTGCGGTGGCCCCAGATCATGTCGAAGTCGACGAGGTTGGCGAAGACGAAGCCGGGGTCCTCGCTCGACACACGTTCGACGAGTCTGGTGAACGCATCCATGTTGTCCGTGACGTGAGGAGACTCGCACACGCTTCGCCACGCGAAGATCTCACCGATCTTCCCGACCCCGTAGGTGATGACGCCGGCCTCGGCCAGCCTATCGAGCACCGTCGGCTCGAACGGAGTGACCGCGAAATCCCTTCGCCGATGGGTGCGGACGTACGTTCCGTGTGCATCGGGCCCCACGAACGGGCGGGCGATGACCCTGCCTACCGCATGCGCTCCCACACACACGCGTTCGCGGACCGCCACACAGAGGTCGTACAGCCGGTCGACGGGGATGATCTCTTCGTGCGCCGCGATCTGGAACACGCTGTCGGCGCTCGTGTAGACGATCGGTTTTCCGGTGGCGACATGGGTGTCACCGAGCTCTTGGATGATGACGGTCCCGCTCGCCGGATAGTTGCCCACCCACCCGAATCCCGTCTCACGCGTGAACGCCTCCATGAGCTCGGCCGGAAAGCCGAGAGGGTACGTCGGGAACGGGCGCGTGAGGTGCAACCCCATCATCTCCCAGTGACCCGTCGTGGTGTCCTTGCCCGGACTCGCTTCGGCGTTGCGCCCCCACGACGCGCTGGCCTGTCTTACCGGCGGCACTCCCTCGACTGACGTGACGTTGCCGAGTCCCATCGCGCCGAGGTTCGGCAGGTTCAATCCTCCCACGGCTCGACTGGTGTTCCCGAGGGTGTCACTCCCCTCATCGCCGTAGTCTGACGCGTCGGGTAGCGCCCCGACTCCCACACTGTCGAGCACCAGCACGATCGCGCGCGGAATCGCCATCACCGCCCCTCTCGGTCCGCCGGGCCTCTGTCGACGGCCCGGGAAGGTTCGGGCGCGTCACGACGGGCTGTCCATCAGGTTATGCCCGACAGGGAGGGAAGCTCAATCCCTGTTCGCGAATCGCGGCGCTCGGAGATCGAGTGCTATCGCAGTGAGTCGGAGATGGCGCGGCCGATGATCTTCGCCGCAACCTCTCCCGCGCTAGGCCCGTCCGCCCGCAAGCGGTCCTTGGCCTCCCTGACGCGGTCGTCCCGGACGTCAGGCATCTCCCGCAGTGCGGCCCGCACGCGCTCGACGAGATCGTCGGACACGTCATGCGGTGCGGAATCGGTCGCGTCTGTGGCTGTCGTTCGCAGGTAGTGAAGTGCTCTTCGCACCTGCTCGTCTGAGATAATCATCGTACTGTGACTATCGGCCGGCGGCGTTCGCGTCTTGAACGCCAACTCCCCTGTGAGTCACCTCGCCGGCGCAAATGGGAGAGCCCCAAGGCCGGCACCTTGAGGCTCAGGGGTAAGGGGTTGCATTCGCATGCAACTTGCCAGAGAGTTTACCAACATCGGCTCACGCACGCAAGGCTAACGGTGCCCGAAGGTGAGCGTCTCGAGCAGCGGCCCAAGGCCCGTGATCAGGGGAAGGACGCCAAGCGCCAGGACCGCGAGTGACAGCGTGACCGCGACGGCCTCCGCGGCGCCGTCGGTGCCCCGGACCTCTCCTGCGGCGGCTGCGGGCGGAGGTGACTCGAAGTAGAGCGCACGCAGTATCGCGCCGTAGTAGCCGAATGAGACCACGGACGCCGCGACACCAGCCGCGGCGAGCCACCACAACCCCATGTCGAGCGCGAGACCGAACACGAGGAACTTCCCCCAGAACCCTGCTGTGAGCGGGATTCCTGTCAACGACAAGAGGGCGACCACCACGGCGATTCCCAACAGTGGGCGCTCCCTGCCGATGCCGGCGAGCCCCCGCACACTCCCGTCCCAGCCCGGTCGCGCCGCCGAGAACGCTCCCGCGGCGAGGAAGACCGCAGCGGCCGACAGGGCGTACGACCCGGCCAGCACGGCGGTCGGAGTCATCGCGGTCGCGCCAGCGGCGACGCCCGCGAGAGCGTATCCGGCGTGCGCGACACCCGAATACGCCAACATCCGGGTGTACGACGCTTGGAGCAGCCCTCCCGTCGCGCCGAACGCCATCGACAACACGGCCACGGCCCCGAGGACCCCCGCTAGGAGCTCGGCGGGAAGACCGGCGAAGACCGAGCGTGGTATCACGATGAACATCGCGACCACGGCGGCAAACTTCGGGAGTCCGGCGAGGAGAGCGGCGAAGTGCGGCGGGGCGGTCTCGAGGACGTCGAGAGTCCACGAGTGGAAGGGAAACGCGCCCATCTTGAAGGAGAACGCGGCGGCGATCAGAACGAACGCGGTCGTCACGTGCGCGCCGGTGTCATCCCCCATCGCCTGGCGAATCGCGACAAGCGAGCTCGACCCCGGGTAGAGCCCCAGCAGTATCACGATGCCCAGCACGAGGAGCCCCGTGGCCACGGAGCCTTGCACGAAGTACTTCACGGCCGCCTCCGTCGACGCCGGCGTGCCGGTCGACCACACAAGGACATATGCGCTGATCGCCATGATTTGAAGTCCGAGCAGTACCACGATGATGTCTGCGGCTGTGGCCACCATCGATCCGGCGGCGATTCCGAAACCCGCGAGCGCCGCGAGTCCTCCTCCATACGCCCGCGCGGTCACGCGGCCCCACCCGCCAAGCACGATGATCGCCCCGGCCGCGCAGATGATGCCGACGGCTGCCGAGAAGCCACTGCCGGACAGGATGACCCCCCCGCTGATTTCAGGTGGG
>DASSAH010000220.1:0-4114 GCA_035685585.1 Coriobacteriia bacterium | reverse complement strand
GAACTGGTCGAATATCTCGTCGGGCACCTGCGTATAGTAGGGTTTGGCGAAGCCAGGGAAGTCGGGCAAAACGAACCCCCGACGCTTGACAGACGCCGGGGGCACGGTCTACACTCTACTTGTCGAGGGTGAGCGCTTGGTGCCTACGGGTGTCAGGCGCTTTCTTCATGTTCAATTGCCGGCATGCTACCAGACTGGCGCCCGGCGTCAATCCCCGCTACAGCCCCTCCGGCCGCGGCACGCCGCGCGCCTCCAGCTCGTCGATCTGTCTGAGCAGCCGCTTGATATGGCGGTCAGCCGCCGAGAGATCGCGGCGCGTCGCGTTCAGCTTCTCCTCGAGCTTGCCCTTCTCGAGACTGAGCCGCCCGACCTGCAAGAAGAGGTCGGCGAGAACGCCGGGCGTCGGCGTGGCCGCTCCGGAAGTCTCCGGAAGCGTCGCCACCGCCGTTCCGGAAGGTTCGCGAACCGGCTCGCCCCACGCGACCGGCCACTGATCGGGCATCTCGACGTAGCGCGCCCGCCCGATGGTGTAGGTCGCCAGCCCTGCCGCGTCGATCCGCTTGCGCATCGTGTCGATGTTCGTGCCGAACATCCGCGCGACCTCGGCGACCGGGATGCCGTCTGTCCTCTGTGTTATCTCTGCCATCTGCCTCTCCGGAAGGTTCGCGAACGCGGTCGCGAAAGTTCCGGAATGATAGCAGGCCAAGGCGCGGCGTGGTTGTCGGTTGTTCCGGAGAGTTCCGGAGGGCGTTCGCGAAAGTTCCGGAGTGACCACGCCGCTCGTGTGCTATACTGACGCCGCGACCGTCTTGCGTGAGGGGCCTAGGTTCTCCGCGGGGGGAGCCAACTCGTTACAAGCCCGACCGACGCCGCCGTTTCAACAGGCGTGGAAGACGACACGAACGTCTGCACGGTCGAGTGCAGAGCGGTCAGGCTCAGAATGGTGGGAGCCCGAACTGCGTAGCGGGTCGGGCAGTAACGCAAGAAGGGCGCGATAATAGGATCGGTCCATCCTCTCCCGGCGCGGTCCGGTGACGACCCGATCCGTGGTAGCTTGCCATCCTTGCGATGGTGGAGTCCAGGCCCCGTCAGAGATGGCGGGGTCTGCTTTTTGTCTGCCGCAACCCTCACAGCAGCTCTGATGGTTTGCCACCGCACACACCCGCGCCACACTCCTGAGCCGTTCACACGCTGTCACGGATCGGGGTGTCATTCCGCAAAGCTTTGGTCCCGGACTATCAGAGTCCGGGGCCGAAACCATCAGGGCTCGCCGCGAGAGCAGCCGACTCGGCGGCAATTCGTTGCGCGGGTGTAGGCAGCGCGCGGCTATGCGCCAGACAATCGGTATTGGTTGGCGCTTGTGCATAACCTACGAGAGCAATCGCAGTTGAGCCGGAATCTTCACGCCCTTTTTTAGGTTGCATCGGGGGTGAGATACGGCCACGTTGGCCTTTGTGTGCGGACCTCCGCGCGATAGCGGGATGATGTGGTCGAGGTGCCAGTGCCGTGGATCCACCTTTTTGCCGCAAAGATGGCAAAAGCCGCGATCTCGAGCAAAGACTTCAGAACGGGTGAAACCCTCCGTGGTCGTGCCGCGCACGAGCGCACGCCGCTTGTGCATGTACCCGTTTGCCCTATCGGCCCGCGCGGCAACATGCGCGTCATCCCAGTAAGAGCTCCGCTGCCGCTCCTTTGCGGCGACGCGGGCGTCACGGATCGCCTTGTGCCTCAGATATGTGAGGGCTATCCTGTCCTCTATTGGTTTCTTTGGCCGGCGCGGCCGTGGAGTCTTGGGCGCGTTCTTCCGAGCAATCGCCCGTTCGATTCGCGCATCCTCTCGCCATTGACGGATGCGCTCCATCACATCGCGGTAGGCAATCTGCCTTGCTACACGTGATTCCTCTTTATGCCATCGGTGCACGGCTTCTTGCTGAATGCCTTGTTCCGCTCTGGATATGCACTCAAGAACATGAGGGCTAGTAGGCGGATCGGAAAGCTTGACGGCGCGACGCGGCCTAGTCTCAGCGTCGGCGGCGAAGAACGCAGCCATGCGGCTGGCTGTTGACTCAGAAGGGAGCGGGTAATCATCCGAAGGTAGGGACGTGGTAGACTGAGGATGCATAGCGGACCTCCATCCGTTGTGCCGTGCCCCGGGGTGCTTCCAACACCGCCGGGGCTTTTCGATGCCTTCATTATAGCACACTGGCTGCATTGCGCTCGATTGCTACCACCGTCATCCGCTGGCGTAGCGCGACACCGCTATGCTCCGCAAGTAATCCGTCGTTCGCGGGATCGGGCGTCAAGTATTCCTGAGAGTATGCCTACCGCCCGATCGCCGCCTTCAGCGCGCCCATCTTCGCCCAGGCGTCGTCGAGCGAAACTCAGAACACGCACGCCACCGTCGTCTCGCTCGTCCAGACGCGGCCCGACGAGTCCGTGACCGTCACGGCGAGGCGGTAGCGGTGACCGGCGACGAGCGCCGTGATCGTCTGCGTCACGGCCGTCGTCGTGTTCGTGGGCGCGCCGAGTCCCGCGCTGTACGCCGCGCCGGTGGCGAGGTCCGTGAGCGATGCCGTCGCGCTGGCGATCGTCGCCGTCCCGAGGTTGGCCGCGAACGACACCTCGATCGGCAGCGTCTCGGTCGACGCCATCTCGATCATCGCGGGACTGGTGGATAGCTGGCTCAACGTCTCACCTCCAGAGTCAGGTCGCGGGCGCGTGCCGCGAGCGCGTGGTCACGGACGGCGGCGGTCAGCGTCAGGTCGCGGGCGCGGGCCGTCAACTGCTTCGCGGGGGTGACATCGCCGATGAACGGCGCGAGCGCCTCGGCCGTCGCCGTCGCGACTGTCGCCCGCACGCTCGCCGCGCGGACCGCCGCGATGGTCGGCGCTGGCGCGGTAGCGGTCGCTGCCGCGGTCGCTGCCTGCGCGCTCGCCGTCGCGCTCACGGTCGGCGTGACACCCGCCGCGCTCGCGGTCGCCACCGTCGCCGAGACGGTCGCCGTGCCGCTACCCGAGACGGTCGGAGTCGGCGCGCTCGCGGTGGCCGTCGCCGGCGTCGCGCTGACCGCTGCCGCGCCCGATCCCGAGACGGTCGGCGCGGGTGCTGCCGCGGTCGATGTCGCCGTGACCGCCGAGACGCTCGCGACCCGCACGCCGGCGACCGTCGGCGTCGGGCTGCTCGTCGTTGCCGCGCCGACCGTCGCCAGCGCGGACGCGCCGGCCGCGTAGGACGGTGACGGAGCCGAAGCGGTAGCCGTCGCCGACGTCGCCGAGACGCTCGCCGTCTGGACGGCCGAGACGCTCGGCGCGGGTGTAAGCGCCGTCGCCACCGCGACGACCGCCGCGACGGTGGCGTTGCGGATCGCCTCAACGACCGGGGCGGCTGCGGATGCCGCTGCGCTGGCGACCGTGGCGGCGACATTGGCCGTTGCCGAGATCGTCGGCACGATCGCCGCCGCCGCCGCGCCTGCGAGAGTGGCCGTTACCGAGCCGTCGACCGCGCCGCTACCGCCGGTGATGGCCGGCGCGAGGGCGAGCGCCGAAGCCGTCGCGACGACGCCGGTGACGGAGCCGTTCGTGCCCCCCGTCGTGTACGCGACGATCAGGACGGGACGGTAGTTGGCGGTCGAGTGGCTAGCGGAGGCGATGTTGATGGCCTCACTTATCGTCGCTGTTATCCCCGCGTAGTCACGGCTCGACCGCAGTGAGTAATAGGTACTGCCCGACGTGTTGATCCAGGTTGCCGATAGATTGCCCGACGTATACGGGGTGTTGATCGACATCCCGTTCGTGTTGCGCCAGATCGAGTCATCGGCGGCTGCGGTTAGGCAGTCATCGTATGCGGCCTCGCGGTTGCCGTCAGAGATCGGGTTCTGCGCTGACCAGTTCTGCTTGACGATCTGCACATCGAAGGTAGTTGTGCTACTGCCAGAAAGGGCCGTTAGTTTGAGGTTGGCCTGAGTAACAGTTGATCCCGCTCCGATGCTCGACGTGTTGAACACCAGATAATCGCGCAGGATCGAATAATCCTGCGGCTTGCTTTGCCCAAGGCCAAGGGCGACAGCCGTCGTCCCGCAGGATATTGACGTGCTACGGGCAGTCGCGTAGGTCGC
>DASSAH010000219.1:0-10231 GCA_035685585.1 Coriobacteriia bacterium | reverse complement strand
TCATCCAAATGGTATCATTCGGCCACCCTCAGGAGGACCGGTCAATGAGGAGGCGCTGATGGCGATTCCGACGCGCGGTCCTAGTCCAATCGGGCCCTATCGCGGGGTGGGTGTTCTCCGCAGTAGGGTTCTGGGGGTCTTGCGAGGACTAGATTCTAAGTGCACCTTCGTACTCGGCCCCGCTGGTTATGGCAAGAGCTACCTTGCGGCACAGCTGGTGTCCTCCGAGGATCCAGGCCGAGTAGCTTGGCTCGACTGTGACAATCAGTCACTGGCCGGTGATGCAATGCTGGAAAGGGTCGCCCAGTCAGTCGGTCGCATGACTGGAAGCTCGCGGGGAGGCGTCGGCCACACCTCGACGACTGGACGCGAGCAGCACGCACATCATGGTGAGATGTGGCCTAGCTGTATTCGACCGGCCCTCCCGGAGTACGCCTCCATAGTGCTGGATGCCTTGCGGTTGGATGATGCAATTCCTGAGCTCGCATCCCTCTCGCGACTGGTCTCCCGCACCCCAGGGGCCAGGCTCATCGTGACTTCCCGCGAGATACCTGAGGAAGGATACAGCGCCCTATCCGCTTTTCACATTGTTGATCCTTATGAGTTGAGGTTCGATGCCGAGGAAGTCAAGAGGCTGATTGCGCTCCTCGGAGGTCATGACGATAGCCTGAGGTCCGCTGATGCGGTTCTAGAGGTATCGATGGGGCAGGCCGCACTGGCTTGCGTGCTCGCAAAGCACCTGGTCTGCAGGGGAGAGGCTGGGGCTTGGCGGGTACCGTCGAGCGCGGATATGGCGAGCCTGCTGCTAAGTCTCGCCGAGACTCAGCTCGGCAAGCAGGGCCTGGAGGTTCTGTACTTGCTGGGAACCATGGGCTCCGCTTCGCTATTGGACCTCAGGGCTGCTATGCCGAACCTAGCGCTGTCGGTGTTGGAGGACATAGCCGAGAAGATACCACTCATCCGAGTCGAGCGCGGGCACGGACCTGCAGCGACCGTAGCCCATATGCATGATCTTGCCCAGGGCGTGTTCACGTCAGTCCGCTTTACTAGCCGGACAGGTCTTGACCGTTCAACGCGTTTCCAAGAGGCAATCTCCATCCTTGAAAGCCGCGGTTCGATTGCCAGGGCCTTAGCGCAACTGGTTGCAGACGAGGCAAGCGACCAGCGACTTGCTGAGTGGATACTTGAAAACGGTGAGCGGGCCATTGCCGACGGAGCCCGTCTATCTGTCAGCGAGGCGATCGACTCGTTGCCCACCGCCGATCTACTCGAGTATCCGAGGCTCCTGCTACTGGCTGCGAGAATCGATGCCGATCTTGGTCGTCTTGAGCTGGCCGTGACAAGGGCGAATGCAGCTCGCGACCTGGCGCGCAACATCGGGGACGGCGCACTCGAAATGGCGGCAAGTGCGGTGATTGCGAGGGTTCTGATTGACCGCTGTCAGCTAGGGGAGGCGCTAGAGTGCCTGCAGGTCGCTGCAAACGCATCTGGTGGTGAGTCTGATGTCGAGGCGCACTCCGCAGTCCTGTCCTACTTGGTGGCACATGCCGGACTCCGCCTTGATGCTGCTCGGGCAGAGGCCGCCGAACGCGAAGCGAGCAAGTTGCTGCGACGAGGGCGACCATCTCCAGGCGTTGAGGCTGCGTTCACCAGTAGCATCGCGAGCGTTGCGATAATGTTTGGAGACATGCGGCGTAGCCTGAGCTGCTACAACGATGTCCTGGATCTCAGGCCACCAGCTGTGGATTTTCGGGCATCTGCGCTAGGGAACAAGGCTACGTTGCTTATGGAGCTGGGAAGACTGGATCGAGCACGTAGCGTCGCCATGGAGGGCGTTGAATACGCCATCACCCACGGCCTCAGCTCGCATCGAGATGCCTGCGAGTGTGCATTGGCTGCAATCGAGTTCACAGCTTCCGCTGATTGCGCTCCCCTTGAGTTGATTGATGCGGCGCTGGAACGCTTCGCTGAGAGAACGGACAGGGCCAGTGAGTGCTTCACGAGACTCTACCTGGCCGTTATGCGCAGGGCTTCGCGGCAGACTGCCGCTTCGATGGCCCATGGCGACCAGGTCATGGAGTGCTCGACATCGATGGGCACAGAGTACTTCCGGCTCATGGCCGAGGTTGAGCTCGCGGCAAACTACCTCGCGCTTGGCGATGTCGAGGCAGCCAGTTCTCGTGCTGGCAAAGCCAGAGACGAAGCCGCGGATAGAGCAGCCATATATCACCTCATGCGAGCTGACATGGTCCTCGCCGAGGTGGCCCGACGCGAGGGTCGGCTAGAGGAAGCGCGGAGTCGGCTCATCAACCACGAGGAGTACATCCTCTCGGACAACGCGAACTGGTCGATTGCAATGTACATCCGCTCCTTCCCACATCTGCTCGGCGTGTTCGCCGCAGCTCTCGGAGCTGAGCGGCTTCCCATTCTTATGCTGCAGATGATCACCGGACGTCACGTCGAGGAGTCGCTCAGCGCCGCGCGCAGGACGCTCGAAGACAACGAGTGGCACACGCTGGCGTTCCGCATGCTCGGAGAGGAGGGCGCCGATCGCATAGCCGCCCTCGCAGCGACACCCATGTGCAGGGTCCGGCTGTTCGGCGGTCTCGAGGTCGCCGTCGGGACTCGGCAGGTGATGGAGCGCGACTGGAAGAAGCGCAAGGCCCGCCTCCTCTTCGCGATGCTCGTGCTGCAGCAGGGTCGCGACGTCCCTCGCGAGCAGATCTACGACCACCTCTGGACCGAGATGGATGCTGACCGGGCCCGGAACAACTTCTACGTGATCTGGAGTTCGATGAAGGCGGCGCTCGTTCCCGACTCATCGAAAGGTGAGTCGTGCCCGTACGTCGAGCACACGGGCGGCGTGTGCAAAGCGGTGCCTGAGCACGTGCACTCGGACGTGGCTGAGTTCGAGAAGCTGATGTCCGACGCCAGGCATCTCGACGCGGCCGGTGACCACGCTGGCGCGGTCCGCGCGTATGAGCGAATCGCCGACCTGTATCGCGGGGAGCTGCTCCCCGGGGACGTGTACGACGACTGGTTCTCATCGGCTCGGAACCACTATCGCCAGGAGTTCTGCGATGCGATGCGAGCCGCACACCGGCTGCTCACCGATGTCGGGGACCATCCGGGCGCCCTGCGCATGATTCGCCGGGGCCTCGGCGCCGACCCGTGGCGCGAAGACCTCTACCAGGCGGCGCTGAGGTCCCAGGTCGCCTCGGGGCAGCGCAGCGCGGCAATCGACACGTACCTGACGTGCCGGACGAACCTCGCGGAACAGCTCGGACTGGATCCTTCGGCTGAGACTGTCGCCCTGTACCAGCAGGTGCTCGCCATGGAGGCGCGCCCAGGCTCTGACGACTGACATTCCCGTCAGTGCCGCGTTGGGATAGGTGTCGGTAAGGGTCTGCTAAGGGCCGTCCGCTACCGTGTCGATGTGGGCAGCCGAGGGGTTGTCCGGGCAGCGGATCGGAGGTTCATCGGACCCTCCCAAGAGGAGCGGAGCGGGAGCGTGTGGTAGGGTCGCAAGGTGAGGAGACGGGAGACTCCTGAGGGGCACCGCGACGACCGGGATGCCCACCTTTCGGGTCCGACGGGCGTACGATTCGCAGCGCGGAGGCCGGCGATGGACGTAGTCGCCGGCCTCCGCCGCGCTCGGGCCTTCGGCGCACGGTCCGCAAGCATCAGGGCCACCGCGCAACGAGCGTATGACGAGTGCGCCGAGGGCCGGGCCCTCACGTGCCGTGTGCTAGAATCTTCGTGCTCATCAGCCCGTACGAGTCTGACTCCTGCGCATCGGAAGGTGTTGTCTGCATGGCCAACTTCCTCACGAAGCTCTTCACCATCGGTGAGGGACGCCAGCTCAAAGAGTACGAAGGGCTTGCTGCCCACATCAACGAGTTCGAGCCTGACGCCGTGGCGCTGGACGACTCGGCGCTTCGCGCTCGCACGGCGGAGTACCGCCAGCGCGTCTCGAACGGTGAGCCGCTGAACGACCTGCTCCCTGAGGCGTTCGCCACATGCCGAGAGGCGGCGCGGCGTTCGACGGGGATGCGGCACTTCGACGTCCAGCTCATCGGCGGCATGGTGCTCAACACCGGCATGATCGCCGAGATGAAGACGGGCGAAGGCAAGACGCTCGTGGCTACACTTGCGGCGTACCTCAACACGCTCGGCGGATCGGGCGTGCACATAGTCACCGTCAACGACTACCTCGCTAAGCGCGACAGCGAATGGATGGGTCCGGTCTACCGGTTCCTCGGCCTGGAGGTCGGCCTCATCCAGGCGATGATGGACCCCGCGAAAAGGCAGCCGGCATACGTAGCGGACATCACGTACGGCACCAACTCCGAGTTCGGCTTCGACTATCTGCGTGACAACATGGTGGTGCGGCCGGGCAATCGCGTGCAGCGGGGCCATCACTACGCGATCGTCGACGAGGTCGACTCAATCCTTATCGACGAAGCACGCACCCCGCTCATCATCTCGGGCGCGGGCACAAAGTCCGCTGACACCTACAAGCAGTTCGCGCGGGTCGTCCCCCGGCTCCGGCCGGAAGTCGACTTCGAGATCGACGAGGCCAAGCGCACCGTCGCCCCGACCGAAGAGGGCATCCGCAAGGTCGAACAGGCGCTCGGCATCGAGGACCTCTACGCGGACCCGAGCGGCCAACTCGTGAACCACCTCCAGCAGGCGCTGCGCGCGCAGCACCTCTTCAGGAAGGACGTCGAGTACGTCCTCAAGGACGGCGAAATCCTCATCGTCGACGAGTTCACCGGCCGTCTGATGTACGGACGCCGCTACTCCGAGGGCCTCCATCAGGCCATCGAGGCCAAGGAGCGGCAGCACGTTCGCGAGGAGAACCAGACGCTTGCGACGATCACGCTGCAGAACTACTTCCGCATGTACGACAAGCTCGCCGGGATGACGGGTACCGCCGTGACCGAGGACGCCGAGTTCCGCGAGATCTACAAGCTGCCGGTCATGGTCGTCCCCACGAACATGCCGATGGTCCGCGACGACCGTGACGACCTCATCTATCGCACCGTTGACGCGAAGTTCGGGGCCGTTGTGGACGAGATCGCCGAGCGGCACGCGGCCGGGCAGCCCGCGCTCGTCGGGACCATCTCGATCGAGAACTCAGAGCGTCTCTCGCGTCTGCTCGACAAGCGCGGCATCAGGCACGAGGTGCTCAACGCCAAGCACCACGAGCGCGAGGCGCAGATCGTCGCCCAGGCGGGTCGTCTCGGAGCGGTCACCATCGCCACGAACATGGCGGGTCGCGGGACGGACATCATCCTCGGAGGCAACCCCGAGTTCCTCGTCGACGACATTCTTCGCGAGCGGGGCACGCAGCCGGAAGAGGCGACCAGCGAACAGCGCGCCGCTGCGCTCGAGCGCGCCCGGGAGATCACCGCCGCCGAACACGTGCAGGTGGTCGAGGCAGGCGGCCTCGCGGTCATCGGAACCGAGCGCCATGACTCGCGGCGCATCGACAACCAGCTTCGCGGCCGTTCAGGGCGTCAGGGCGATCCGGGTCTCTCGCAGTTCTACCTCTCTCTCAACGACGACCTGATGCGCCTGTTCGGCGGGGACCGCATGGACCGCATCTCGCGCTTCATGGAACGGACGGACATCCCCGACGACATGCCGATACAGGCCGGACTCGTGTCGAAGGCGATCGAGAGCGCGCAAAGACAGGTCGAAGCGATGAACTTCGCGGCGCGCAAGCACGTGCTCGAATACGACGACGTGATGAACAAGCAGCGCGAGGTCATCTACCGGGAGCGCACCCGGGTTCTCGACGGCAAAGACATCCACGAGCGGGTAGAGACGATGATCCGAGAGATCGTGCTCGCCGCGGTCCTCGAGCTGTGCCCCGAGCACAGCTACGCCGAGGAATGGGACTGGGACGGTCTCGCGACATACTATCGGGACCTCACCGGGATCGACGGAGTCGTCGCGAAACAACGCGGGGAGATCGAGAACTCCTACGAACTGGCTGACGTGCTCACCGAGACCGCACTCGAGGCCTACGCGCGCCGCGAGACCGAGCTGGGTCCGGAGAACGTGCGGGAGCTGGAGCGCCAGGTGATGCTTCGGGTCATCGACACCCGCTGGATCGAGCACCTGCTGGAGATGGACTACCTCAAAGACGGTATCGGCCTGCGCGCGATGGGTCAGCGAGACCCGCTGGTCGAGTACAAGGCCGAGGCGTACAACATGTTCGGGGAGCTCGTCGCGGCCATCAACGAGGACTTCCTGCGCGCCGTCTTCCATATCCAGGTCGTGACCCCGCAGGAGACGCACGCCGAGCCGTTCCCGAGTGGGGTGACGTATTCGGCGCCCTCGGAGTCCACCATCTTCTCCGGGGCGGCCCAGGCGGCGGCTACGGCGGCCGGGCCTGCGGGGCCGTCGCCCGGGGCCATCGCCGCCGCGAGCGCGGCGGCCGGTGGGGCGCGGGCCGCCACGGTGGTCAAGGACGCAGACGATCCCTTCGCCAACGCGGGACGGAACGACCCGTGCCCGTGCGGCAGCGGCAAGAAGTACAAGAAGTGCCACGGGGCGGCGGTGTAGGTGATCCAGGACCGCTCATCTGACATCGCCGAGCTGAAGGATCGCGTCGAGAAGATGGGGGAGTACCTCCAGATCGACGCGAAGCGCGACGAGATCGCCGGACTCGAAGCGAAAGCCTCCGAGCCGGGCTTCTGGGACGATCAGTCTTCAGCGCAGCGCGTCATGGCCCGCGCCGCCGATCTGCGCGACGAGGTCGCCGCATATGAGGCGGTCCGCGCGTCACTCGGGGACGCCGAAGCCGGCAACGAACTCGTCGTTGCTGAGAGCGACGAGGAGCTAGCGGCAGAGATCCGGTCAACGCTCAAAGACCTGGCTAAGCGGGTCGACTCGCTCGAAGTCTCGTCGTGGTTCACGGGTGAGTTCGACTCGGGAGACGCGATTGTGACCATCACCCCGGGGCAGGGTGGACTCGAGGCCCAGGACTGGTCGGAGATGCTGCTCCGCATGCTCACGAAGCATGCCGAGCGCCGCCGCTGGAAGGTCGACCTCCACGACGCGCCTCCCGGGGTCGAACTCGGCATAGACCGGGCGGTCTTCACGGTGCACGGGCGCAACGCGTTCGGTGTGCTGCAGTCCGAGGCGGGAGTCCACCGGCTCGTCCGTATCAGCCCCACCGATGAGAAGAAGCGCCGTCAGACCACCTTCGCCCGCGTCGAGGTCTTGCCGGTGCTCCCAGAGGAGATCGAGGTCGACATCCGTGACGACGATCTCCGCATCGACGTGTTCCGGTCGAGCGGGCCGGGCGGCCAGTCGGTCAACACGACCGACTCCGCGGTTCGCATCACGCACGTGCCGACGGGGCTCGTCGTGACGTGCCAGAACGAGAAGAGCCAGCTCAAGAACCGCGAATCCGCCATGGGGATACTCCGAGCGCGCCTCTACGAACTCGAAAAGGCTAAACGTGAAGCCGAGCTTGATGAACTGCGAGGCGAGCGCCAGGACATCACCTTCGGTAGCCAGATCCGCAGCTACGTTCTCTATCCCTACCAGATGGTGAAAGACCACCGCACCGGCATCGAGACCGGCAACGTCGACGCCGTCCTCGACGGAGACATCGAAGAGTTCGTCGTGGGGTTCCATCGCTGGCGCGTCGTCCACGAGCAGGGCGAGATGGCGGGAGCGGGGACGTAACGCATGCGTCTCGCAGGCGGTGTCCGGAACATGGTCAGGGCGGGTCGATAGAGTGGTCGCTTTCGCGAAGCGGATGATGCCCACGACGGTCCTGCGCGCCCGTCCGGTCCGCACCTACCTGCTCATGACAGTCGGCCTGCTGCTCACCGCGTGGGCGCTCAACGCGTTCCTCATCCCCAACCGGCTGGCGGCGGGAGGGGTCTCGGGGCTAGCGACCGTGCTCTTCCACATGGCGCGGGACCAGGGGGTCACGCTGCCGGTGGGAATGCAGATGCTCGTGATGAACGTCGGGCTCTTGGCGATAGCGCTGCGGGTCCTCGGTTGGCGCTACGCTGTCAAGACCATCTACGGTATCGTCGCGCTCTCGTTCTTCATCGACGTGCTCGCCCCGGTCACTCCGCACCTCGCTGGGGGCGACTACCTGCTAGCGGCGCTCTATGGCGGCGGGCTGTGCGGGCTGGGCATGGGGCTGGTCTTCAAGGCGGGAGGCAGCTCCGGCGGTACCGCCATCGTGGCCCAGATCCTGTCGCGCCGCCTTCCGTTCGGTCAGGGGCAGCTTCTGCTCGTGGCCGACGCCGTCGTCATCGTGCTTGCGGGACTTACCTTCGGGGCCGAGCTTGCCCTCTATGGAGCGGTGGCCGTCTTCGTCACGGGCGCTGTGATCGATCTCGTGCTCGAGGGGCTGCCTATCGAGAAGGCGGTGTTCATCATCTCCGATGAGAGCACGCGGATCGGTGACGCCATCATGCACGACCTCGGCCGTGGCGCGACCGCGCTTGCCGCGCGGGGGATGTACTCGGGTCAGCCGCGCGAGATGATCTTCGCAGTCGTCTCGCGCACGGAGATCGACGACCTCAAGCAGATCGTGAGCGCCATCGACCCGCGCGCGCTCGTCATCATCTCCGATGTCCATGAGGCCATCGGGGAGGGCTTCAAGGAGATGGGGACGCGATGAGGGCGGGACGGATCGACCGTCGGCTCGTGCAGGCCAAGGCCGCGCGCATGCGCTACGACATCATCGAGATGATCGCGGCGGCGCGGTCGGGGCATCCGGGCGGCTCGCTTTCGGCCGCAGACATCGTCGCCACGCTCTACTTCGGAGTGATGACGCACGACCCGCTGCGGCCGGACGCGCCTGAGCGGGACCGCTTCGTGCTCTCGAAGGGGCATGCGGCGCCGGTGCTCTATGCGGCGCTCGCCGAGGCCGGGTATTTCGGCCGCGAGCACCTCGCGACGCTCCGGCGGCTCGGCTCGCTGCTGCAGGGTCACCCGGACAGCACCAAGACGCCGGGCGTGGAGGTCTCGACCGGATCACTCGGGCAGGGGCTCTCGATCGCGTGCGGTGTGGCGCTCGGGCTCGCCCCCGCGCCAGCAGGCCTGCCCACGGTCTACTGCCTGCTCGGTGACGGCGAATGTCAGGAAGGCCAGGTCTGGGAGGCCGCCATGTTCGCCGCGCACGAACGCCTCGAGAACCTCGTGGCGATCGTCGACCGCAACGGCCTCCAGATCGACGGGGCATGCACCGAGGTGATGTGCCTCGGCGCGATCGAGGCGAAGTTCGCGGCGTTCGGCTGGGAGGTCGCAACGTGCGACGGCCACGACGTCGAGGGCGTCGCTGAGTCGCTCGCCCGGGTGCGATCGGCGCCGGGGCGACCGGGCGTGGTCGTCGCGACGACTGTGAAGGGTAGGGGAGTGTCGTTCATGGAGGGCGAGGCCGGCTGGCACGGGAGGGCGCCGTCCGCCGAGGAGACCGAGCGCGCGCTGGCGGAGCTTCGCGCCGCGCTCGCGGAAGTGGGGGCGGCGCTATGAGTGACCGGGCGACTCGGGAGGCGTTCGGTGCGACGCTCGTCGAGCTTGCGGCCGAGGGTGTGGACGTCGTGGCGGTCGAGGCGGACCTCTCGAAGTCGACGACCACGGCGGTGTTCGCCGAGGCGTACCCGGAACGGTTCTTCAACGCGGGTGTGGCCGAGCAGAACATGATAGGGGTCGCGGCGGGGCTCGCGGTCGCGGGCAAGGTGGCGTTCACCGGTTCGTTTGCGGTCTTCGCGACGGGCCGCGCATACGACCAGGTGCGCAACACCGTCTGCTACTCGGGACTGGACGTGAAGCTCGCGCCGACCCACGCGGGAGTGACCGTCGGCCCCGATGGCGGCAGTCACCAGATGCTCGAGGACATCGCGCTGATGCGGGTGCTGCCGGGCATGCGCGTGCTCGTGCCGGCCGACTATGTGGCCGCGCGCGAGGCGATCCGTCTCGCGGCCTCGACCCCCGGCCCGTTCTACGTGCGGCTGGGCCGGGCGCCCGTACCCGCGGTCTACGGCGAGGGATTCACGTTCGAGCTTGGCGCCGCGCACGTCCTTCGCGAAGGCGGGGACGTGACGCTCGCCGCGTGCGGCCTCATGGTCGAGCGCGCGCTGGCCGCCGCTGATCTGCTTGCGGCAGATGGCATCTTCGCCGAGGTCATCGACGTGTCCACCGTCAAGCCGATCGATGCGGAGACGATCGCGCGCTCGGCGGCGAAGAC
>DASSAH010000218.1:0-15435 GCA_035685585.1 Coriobacteriia bacterium | reverse complement strand
GAAGCGCCTCGGCGGCCGCCTGCCGGTAGTTGATGTCACTGCGCAACGGCACCGGACGGCTCCAGAGTCCCGCGAGGATGGCTCATGCGGCGCGCTCGTGCGTGAACGCGCCCTCCACTTCTGTATCGGCTTGTCCGGCCCCGGACATTCGCCCCAACACCCGCGCCTTGGCCGGGTGGTCGCCGGCGACTCGAGCTCGTGCCGCCCGCGCGAGCCGCAGCGTCGCGCGAATCACTCAGCATCCAGCCGCGCGGGGCCGATACTCAGTGACGTGGAGCGTCGCAAGGAGACCGCCGGTGGACGCACGGGACTACCCGAAGATCGAAGAGGTGCTGCGGCTCCTTGCGACCGCGGTCAACAGCGTGCGCCTCTACCCTGCCTCGAGCGACCTGCCGCAGCAGGCCATCGACCGGCTGGTCGAGCGCTCCAACGAGGTGACCGCCGAGCTCGGCACGGTACGCCTTCTCGTCGATCCGCGCGCATTCAGGCTGGGCGAGTCGAAGCTCGCCGGCACGCACTCCCATAGCACCGGTCTTGCCGAGGCGCTCCACGCCATGCAGGTCGGACAGCTCGTCATCGCCCCGGGCCTGCAGCACGCCGAGGCCGCGGCGTTCGCCGCCGTTGCGAGCCGAGACCCGCGCGACGTGCGCAGCACCGGCGGAGCGCGCGCGGCACTCGCGGCGGCGGGAGCGAGCACGATCGCCGTGATCGAGGTGAGCCTGCGGACGTCCGCCGAAGAAGGGCTCGCAGGCGTCGACCTCATCAACGCCCCGCTCGACGAAGTGGCCTCCGAGACCCTCGCGGCGGCCTCGCGATGGCACCACGGGACCAAGACGGGCGACGCCGTCGACGAGGTCGCCTCCTCCGTGGCTGCTCTCGAGGTGGCGACGCGGGACCTCGCGATGTCGCGGATCGCCACCGCGCTGCTCCGCCTGAGCGAGGAGGAGCGCGTGCGCGTCCTGCTCTCGGCGATGACCGCGGACGCGGCGGGCAAGCCGATGCGCGGGATGCTGCAGGTCATCGCCCGGATGTCGCCCGCCACCATCGCGCGCCTGCTGTCCATGGCGTCCGCGCGGTGCGGCGCCCGGCCGCATGTTCTGGCGATGCCGCTCGAACTGCCGCCGGAGACCGCCCGCGAGCTTGCGGCGCTCCTCACGCCCTCGCCCCGCACCGAGGCCGAGTGCGGCGTGCCGGCTGACGCCGCCGTCGAATCGATGGCCGCCGAGGCGCTCGAACCAGACGACGGCAATGAGATCGCCCGCATGAAGGACGCCGCCGACCAGACGAAAGCCGGCAGAGCGCTCGTGACGACCATCGCCGTGGTGCGCGATCGCGCCGACGCCGACTCCGTCCGCGCCCTCGCGGACGCCCTCGGCCCCGCGGCCCGCTCGGGAGCGCTGACCGTCGTCCGTGAGGCGCTGCGCATCCTCGACGGGCTCTCGCCGGACCACCGGACCGCCCTCGAGATCGAGCGTGCGCGCGCGATCCTCGCCGAGCCCGAGACACTCGCCGAGGCGTGCCACGCCGTGACCACCGACGCCGACGCGGCCATCGCCGGAGAACTGCTCGCATCCGCCGGAGCGACCGGCGCTCGCGTGCTGCTCGTCTTGTACGCGCGCGCCGACGCCACCACGCGCTCGCTCTTCCGGCCCTCGCTCAGAAGCATGTCCGAGCAGGTAGCCGCGGCCGCCTCTCTGGCCTTGCGCTCGGATGACACGGCAACCGTTCTCGGCAGTCTCTCGGCCCTCCCCGACCTGGGCGAACGCGCGTCGCTCCCGGTGGTGACAGGCGCGCTCGAGCACCTCGACATCGAGGTGAGACGACGCGCTGTCACCGCTCTGACCGAGATGAACGGGTCGGAGAGCCGGCGCGTACTCGCGAAAGCTCTCAGCCACTGGGACCCCGAGACCGGTCGATGGGCCGTCCGCGAAACCGGTCGCCTGCGCGTCGCCGAGGCGATTCCGGCGCTCGTGCGCATCGTCGGCGACATCAACGTGTTCGAGCGGAACCACGAGCTCAAGAAGGAAGTGATAAAGTGCCTGGAGGCCATCGGCTCGAAGGACGCCCTTCCCGTGTTGACCCGCCTGTCGAGGCGGCGCTTCGCGTTCGGGCGCAAGAACCGCGAGCTGAGGTTCCAGGCGCTCCGCGCTGTTGAGCGACTCGCCGCGAACGGGGAGCCGCCGAAGGAGTCGATGCACCGTGACTGAGAGCAGCCGCCCGCACGACGGACTCGAATCGCCGCCGGAGATCGCCGCCGTGGTGAGTCCCGCCAGCCGAGCGCCCTTCGCCGATCCCGCGCGCCTCGCGAAAGCCAAGGAGCTGGTGAGAGCGCTCGCGGTCTGCCACACCAACGCTGGCCTCTATCCCGCGAGTCACCCCCTCGTGGCCCAGTCTTCCTCCGAACTCGCCAGCGCGGTCGCTGACCTGCTCGCATCGGGCCTCACCGACGTCACCATCAACATCTACAAGAACACCGTCTTCGTGGAGAACCAGGTCTTCCCCGAGGAGAGCGCCACATACCGGCGGATGGTGGAGGAGTTGCTCGGCCACGGCATCTCCGCCCTCACCTTCCTCGACTCTTTCTCCAGCCATGACGCCACAGCGTTCGCCGAGGTCATGGCCGACTCGTCCATCGGCGACATCGACGCCGCGCGACTCGCGCTCGACCGCCGCAACGCCGCCGGACTCGACATCGCGGAGACGACTGCGCTCGAAGACGCGGGGACCGAGAAAGCGAGCCGCGAGAACAAAGTGCGCGCACGCGAGACGTACGATACCGGCGTGGCCGCGATGCGGGACGTGGAGACGCAGGCGAAGCTCGGCAGGGCCCTCGAAGTCGAACCGTTGCAGAACGTCGTGAGCTCCCTGCTCGACAACCTGTTCCGGGACCCGGCGGCAGTCCTCGGACTCACCGCCATCAAGGGCCACGATGACTACACGCTCAACCACTCGATCAACGTGTGCGTCCTTTCGCTCTCCCTCGGCGCGTCGCTCGGCCTCGACGCATCGGCCCTGCGCTCGCTCGGCCTCTCCGCGCTCCTCTACGACCTCGGCAAAGTGCGGATTCCCGAGGAGATACTCGGCAAGCAGGGTCCGCTCACCGCGGACGAGTGGCACATCATGAAGAGCCATGCCGAGGAAGGCGCCGACCTGCTCAAGCGCATCCAGCTGCTCGACCAGATGCCCATGATCGTCGCGTTCGAGCACCATCAGCGCCACGACCTGCAAGGCTACCCCGCGCCGCCCTCGGGCCAGGAGCAGCACCTCTTCAGCAAGATCGTCGCGCTCTGCGATGCGTACGACGCGATGACCACGCGCCGCCCGTTCCGCCGGGAGATCCGCCCCGACAAGGCGCTCGCGGTCCTCATGCAGGGCCGCGGCAAGGCCTACGACCCGAACGTCACCAAGGCGCTCGTGGCCATGCTCGGCATCTACCCGATGGGCGCGGTGATCGTGCTCGACGACGGCTCGACCGCGGTCGTGTTCCGCGTGAACGGCGACGACCTCCTGCACCCGCGGGTCAAAGTCCTCGCCGACCCCGACGGCCGCTGGTTCGACGAGCCAGATGTCGTCGACTTGCGCGTGGTGGACACGGCGACCGGCCGGTTCGCGCACTCGATCATCGATTGCATCCCCGCGGCCGACGCGGGCATCGACGACGTCTGGCAGTACCTCTAGGGCGCTGCGCTCAGCGCTGGTCCGGGACGACGTTCGTTCCCGCGACGCCCTCCACGATGCCAGCGATGTCGCCAAGCGCCCCGATCGCCGACCGGCGGCCCGTCCGCTCGGTGAAGCGGACCGCCGCTTCGACCTTAGGCCCCATCGAACCGGCGGCGAACCCGATCTCGCGCAGTTCGTTCACGGTGACCGTGCCGAGGCGGCGCTGCGCGGGCGTGCCCCAGTCCGCGTAGACGCCGTCGACGTCGGTCGCCATGATAAAGAGGTCCGCGTCGACCTCCCGCGCGAGCAGCTCGCTCGCGAGGTCCTTGTCGATCACCGCCTCGACACCGACGAGACGGCTCCGGTCCCCGGTGCGCTCGTACGTGGTGGGCACGCCCCCGCCACCCGCGCAGATGACGACCGTGTCGCGCTCGAGCAGCCAGCGCACCGGGCGGATCTCGAAGATGTGCTTCGGCTCAGGCGAGGGCACGACCCGTCGCCATGCGGCGCCGTCGCGCTTGAAGACCCATCCCTTCGCCGCCGCGACCTCGTCCGCCTGCGCCTTGTCGTAGACCGGGCCCACGAACTTGGTGGGGTTGTCGAACGCCGGGTCGTCCGCGTCGACCTCCACCATCGTCAAGATGGTCGCAAACGGCCGCTCGAACGGCAGCAGGTTGCCGAGCTCCTGCTCGATCAGGTAGCCGATCATGCCTTCCGTCTGCGCGCCGAGCACGTCGAGCGGGTACGCTTCGACCTCGGAATACGCGGAAGCCTGAAGCGCGAGCAGGCCGACCTGCGGGCCGTTGCCGTGCGATATCACGAGCGTGTGCTCCTCGGCCACCGGGGCGAGCTGCCGCGCGGCCGTGCGGATGTTGAACCGCTGGACCTCAGCGGTCATGGGTTCACCTCGGCGAAGTAGCGCGTTTCCGCCAAGCGCGACGACGATCCTCATCGGCAACCCCTAACCCGCGAGCGTGGCGACCATGACCGCCTTGATCGTGTGCATGCGATTCTCGGCCTGGTCCCAGACGATCGACCGTTCGGACTCGAAGACATCATCGGTGACCTCCATGCCGTCAAGACCGAACTCCTGGAAGACACGCTCACCGACGACCGTCTCCCGATTGTGGAACGCCGGGAGACAGTGCATGAACCTGGTGGCCGGGTTGCCGGTGAGTGCGATGACCTCGGCGTTCACTTGGTACGGGAGCAAGAGCTTGATGCGTTCCGCCCAGACCGAGGAGTCCTCGCCCATCGAGACCCAGACGTCGGTGTGGAGGAAATCGACGCCAGCCACGCCCTCCGCCACGCTCTCCGTCAGCGTGAGCCGGGCGCCCGTCTCCGCGGCGACGGCTCGGCACGTCTCCACGAGGTCCTCGGCCGGCCACAGACTCCGGGGCGCGCAGAGCCGCACGTCCATGCCGAGCGCGCAGCCGCCCTCCATGAGCGAGTTCCCCATGTTGTTGCGCGCGTCCCCGAGGAAGCAGTACGCAATCTCGCCGAGGGGTTTGGTGCTGTGCTCGGCCATCGTGAGCACGTCGGCGAGGACCTGCGTGGGATGGGACTCGTCGGTCAGCCCGTTCCAGACGGGCACGCCGGAGTACGCGGCGAGCGTCTCGACGATCTCCTGGCCAAACCCACGGTACTCGATGCCGTCGTAGATGCGGCCGAGCACGCGCGCGGTGTCTTTCATCGACTCCTTGTGACCGATCTGCGAGCCGGTCGGCTCGAGATAGGTGACGTTGGCGCCCTGGTCGTAGGCGGCCACCTCGAACGCAGTGCGCGTGCGCGTCGAGGACTTCTCGAAGATGAGCGCGATGTTCTTCCCGACGAGCCGTTGCCGCTCGTTCCCGCCGCGCTTCTCCTCCTTGAGCGCCGCGGAAAGCTCCAGCAGATAACGGATCTCATCGGGCGTGTGGTCGATGAGCCTCAGGAAGCTCCTGCCACGCAGGTCGTGAGTCATCGGTCCCGTCCTCTCGAAGGTCGTGCGTCATCCAAGACGCTGCGTACCCGGTGTCCGTCCGGGTATGATACTTGCCGAGTGCCCCGCCGGGAAAGGCCGGTGCCGGATGATCGGTCCGGCGCTGGGCTGTCGCGGCATTCCGCAGATGGGCCCGAGACACGGAACGGAGCCATGGACGCCGAGCGAACCGCCATCGTCTCGCAGACAGTCGCCATCGCTGTCGCTGTCGCGGTTGCTGTTGCCGGCTCGGACGGGGGGGAGCGCGTCGCCGGCATACCGGTGTTCGCGCTCTGCTTCGCGGGAGCGTTCGTCGTCCAATGGCTTGCCTTCGTGCCTGCGTACCTGATGAAGTCGGAGCGCTTCTTCGACCTCACGGGCAGTCTCACCTACGTGCTCGTGGTGTCCGTGGCGGTCTTGCTGAGTCCCCCGGTCGATGTGAGATCGGGACTGCTCTGGCTCCTCGTCGTGGTGTGGGCGGCTCGGCTCGGCACGTTCCTGGTCAGGCGGATCCACAGAGCGGGCAAGGACGACCGGTTCGACGCCTTCAAGCCATCACTCGTCCGGTTCATGAACGTGTGGACCATCCAGGGATTGTGGGTGAACCTCACCCTCGCGGCGGCACTTGCCGCCATCACGTCCGGCGCGCGATCGGCCCCCGGCGCGCCGTCTGGTCCGGACGCGCTGCTCGTCGTCGGCGCTCTCGTGTGGCTCATCGGTTTCAGCATCGAAGTGGTGGCCGACACGCAGAAGAGCGGATTCCGCGCGAATCCCGCGAACAAGGGGCGCTTCATCTCGACGGGCCTGTGGTCGTGGTCGCGGCATCCGAACTACTTCGGGGAGATCGTGCTATGGACGGGCATCGCGATCATCGCAGCGCCCGTGCTCCAGGGATGGCAGTGGGCGACGCTCATCTCACCCGTGTTCGTCTTCGTGCTGCTCACCCGCGTGAGCGGGATACCGATGCTCGAGAGGAAGGCCGACGCCACCTGGGGCGGACAGACCGAGTACGAGGCGTACAAGGCGCGCACCCCTGCGCTTGTCCCGCGTCCGCCTCGGCGCTGACGCGAGCGTCTCCGAGCGTGACAACGAACAGGTGCTGGGCCTCCGGGCGAACTCGCTGATGAAGCTCCTCGATGAGTTCGTGAGCAGCTAGCGCAGAACGCAGCAGACGCCCTGTCTGTACGACAAGGGCGTCTGAGTGTCGATGGTGGCCAGAGACGGACTTGAACCGCCGACACGAGGATTTTCAGTCCCCTGCTCTACCACCTGAGCTACCTGGCCATGGAGTGCCCGAACATCCTACCTACGCGCAGTATACCGGTCAAGGCGAACTGAGCGTCGCGTGTCTGCGGCGGGGACGACCGGACGGCGGCCTTCGCGAGCCCGCTACCTGCCCTGCATCTGCCGCAGGTACGAGTACGGATTCACCGCGCCCCGGCCCGGGATGTGGATCTCGAAATGCAGGTGCGGAGCGCTCGCGCTCGCGTTGCCCGTGTAGCCGACGGTCCCGATGACCTGACCGGGGCTGACCCGCCCCGAGCCCACCAGGATCCGGTCGAGGTGCATGTAGTAGAACTCCCAGCCGTTGGCGGCGACAAGCCGGATCATGAGCCCGCTTCTCGCACCGTCCCCTCGGCTGACCGTCCCCGCGAGGGTCGCGACGACGGGTGTCCCCGTGGGCGCCATGACGTCGGTCCCGCGATGCCGTCGCCGACCGCCGTCGCGAGACGCCCCCCACGTGTCGCTGTAGTAGTGGGGACCCGCGACCGGGAAGACCATCCCGTTGGGACCCGCGACCGCCGAGGCGTCCGAACGCATCGGCACAACGGCGCCGGCCTGCAGCCGCTGACGTGCGGCCTCTTCGCGTCGCGCCGCCTCGGCCAGCGCACGCTGCACGCGGTCGTACTCGGAGCGCTTTGAAGCAAGCTGCCGCTGCAGGGCGTCCCGCTCGGTCTTGAAGCGGCCGAGGTCCTCGGCCCGCTGCTGCTTCTCCGTCTCGAGGCGCGCGCGGTCTTTGCGAAGCTGCGCCAGCAACGTCTCAACCCGCTCGATCGCCGAGGCATCGGCCGCGGCGATGCGGCTCGCGTAGTCCATGCGCGTGACGAAGTCTTCGAAGTCGTCGGCGGCCACGAGGAAGCCCACGAGCCCGAGGTCGTCACTTCGGTACCACGACGCCATCCTGTCCTGCAGCTGGTCCTGGGCCTCGGCGAGCGCCACTTCGTTGTCGCCGATGCGGCCGCTCGTCTTCTCGATGGCCGCCTCGGTCTCGTCAAGCGCCCAGAACGCCTTGTCGTAGGCGGCGCCCGCCCTCTTGAACTCATCGTTGATCTCGTTGAGTTCGGCACGCAGCTGCTCGACGCGCGACCTCGACGCCTGTGCCGGGACAGGGGTGATGAGCGCCACAGCCACGAGCGCTGCAATCGCCAGAGTGAGGAATCGTATCGGATGCGCGGTGCCGGTCATTCCCACCCGGTCCTGATTGTCCGGCGCGCTCTCGGGGGTGCTCGACGCACCTCGTCGCGCCATTCCGACGCCTGAGTATATCACGCTCGAAGTGACAGGCCGAGACGCACCTGCGCCTCGGCCTGCGGGATCTCTGTGGCGGGAGTAACGGGACTCGAACCCGCGACCTCTGGCTTGACAGGCCAGCGCTCTAACCGACTGAGCTATACCCCCGTGGGACAGCGCCCGAGATTCTACCGTGCGCCTCGAGCGTTGTCCACACTCGCCATCACAGCGAGACCCGGCCGAGACCGGGACAGCGACGCTCCCACAACGCATCTCCCGGTGCGCTGGTGCTGGCGTCGCGCCTGTTCGGGTACCATTAGGGCTATGGAGCGCAACGTGCCGCAGCATGCCGGTGCCCCTCGGTTCGAGGACATCTCGGCGCTCAGAACCGTGCTCGACCGAGCGTTGCTGTCGCGCGACCGCGCGGCGGCGTTCGCTGCGGTCGCAAACGCCGTTGACAGCGGCGTGATTTCCATCCCTGATCTCTACACCCTCGTGCTCGGGCCGCTCATGGCGGACACCGGCGCTGAGTGGCAGGCAGGGGCAACGCGTGTCTGGGAAGAGCATTACGCGTCGGCCACCGTACGCACGATTGTGGAATCGCTCGCCGCCCGAGTGGTCGAGGCCGCCGACGCCGTGCCCCGCCGTGGGGAGACCGCGCTGCTCGCGTGCCCTCCGGACGAATACCACGACCTCGGCCTCAGGATGCTTTTGGACCGCATGCTCCTCGCCGGGTACGATGCCCACTTCCTTGGCGCGGACACGCCCGTCGCCGAGCTGTGTGACGCGGCCGAACGTCTGGGCGCGACGCTCGTCGTCCTTTCCGCCTCGACCCACTTCCACCGTGTGCGCCTGCGCGACACCATGGCGGCGCTTGCGAAGGGCCTGCCCCCGGGAACCCGCGTTGTAGCCGGCGGACCCGCGTTCGTGCGAGACGCTGCGGAACACGGAGCCCGCACGCTCGGGGAAGCGGAACTCGGCTTGCCTGGCCGGGCGCCCTGCTCGACACCAGCGCCGACACCGGGAGCTGACTGAGATGCTCTCGGTACGGATCGCCGCGCGGTTCCTGCGGACGAGTCCCGTCCAGTCAGCCCTCATCGTTGCCGGCATCGCCGTCGGTATCGCTACGCAGGTCTTTGTCGGCTCGCTCATCACCAGCCTTCAGGCGAACCTCGTGGACACCACCATCGGGTCGAGCCCCCACATCACCGTCAAGGCCCGAGAAGACGGGGAGCCAGTCGTCTTGAGCGAGCGGGTCCGCTCCGTCATGATCGCGGATGAACGTGTCGAGCCCGGCGCCGTCGCGCCGGTGCGCACCGCGTCCGCGCTGTTCACGGATGGCGAGAGCAGCGCCCCGCTCAGTCTGACCGGCGGGCGGCTCGTCGACCTCGATCGGATCTACGATCTCTCCGGACGCACCCAAGCGGGCACACCGGGTCTCGGCGCCGGAGAGATTATCATCGGCGTCGACTTCGCGAGGAAGTACGGGTTGTCGCCGGGCGACTCCGTCTCGCTCGTCTTCGCCGGAGCCGGCGCCACCCCGGCCCGGGTCACTGCAGTCGTCGATCTTGGCTCGGCGGCCGCGAACGAGCGTACCGCGTTCATCGACTCCGACCTGTTGCGGAGAATCTCGGGATGGTCCGCTGACGAGCACTCGGCCATTCAGGCCCAGGTGCGCGAGCCGTTCGACGCGGCGACCGTGGCGGCCGAGTGGCGCGCCGCCCTGCCGGACGTCCTCATCTCGGACTGGCAGGCGGAGAACGCCGATCTGCTCACCGCGTTGCAGAGCCAGTCGGCCTCGTCGTACATGATTCAGGTCTTCGTCCTTGTCGCCGTCGCGCTCGGCATCGCGTCGACACTCGCGATCAGCGCGGTGCAGAAGACGAGGCAGATAGGCATCTTGAAGGCGATGGGGCTTTCCGACAGGCGGTCGGGGGCCATCTTCCTGTGGCAGGCGGCCATACTCGGCGTGGGCGGGACGGCTGGCGGGGTCGGTCTGGGATATGCACTGATCTGGGGGTTCTCGCTGGTTCCCGTGCCGTTCAGCATCGTGCCAGAGCCGAGATTCATCGCGCTGTCGTCGGCCATCGGCGTGCTCGTCGCGCTTCTGTCCTCGGTCATTCCGACGCGCAAGACATCGCGCCTCGATCCGATCGAGGTGATCCAGAGTGGCTGACCGGCTCCTGATAGCGGAGGAGCTGCATAGGGTCTACGGCTCCGGAGAAACCTCGACACGCGCGCTCAACGGTGTGTCGTTCGAGTTCGGTGAAGGCGAGTTCGCGGCCATCATCGGCCAGTCGGGCTCGGGGAAGTCAACGCTGCTGAACCTGCTCGGCCTGCTCGACACGCCGACGTCCGGCACGGTGCGCTATCGCGACCGCGACACAGGCTCGCTGAGCACACGGGCCCGGGCCGAACTCCGAAACGGACTGATCGGCTTCGTCTTCCAATTCCATCACCTGCTGCCGGAGTTCACCGTCTTCGAGAACGTCGCGATGCCCGCCCTCATCAGCGGCGCGCTGCCGCCGGGCGAGATCCGCCGACGGGCCGAGGAGGCGCTCGGCCTGCTCGGGCTCGCGGACGTTGACGCGAAGAACGCGAACGCCCTGTCGGGCGGGCAGAAGCAGCGCGTCGCCATAGCGCGCGCGCTCATGAACCGCCCAGCTCTCGTGCTTGCCGACGAACCGACAGGCAACCTCGACACCACGAACACCGAACTCGTCTACGAGCTCTTCCGAAAGGTGCGCTCGGAGACCGGCACTGCGTTTCTGATCGTGACGCACGACCGCAAGGTCGCGCAGCGCACCGACCGGATCCTCGAGGTCCTCGACGGCGAGCTCGTGTCAGACGAGCGCAACCGCTACCTGGACTGACAAAGCCCGGTCCCTACACGTCGAGCGCGAGCTGATGCGCGGCGCCCACGGAACCGTACGCGAGCGGCTCGCCCGTCGGCACGCCCCCAGGCCGTGGCGCGACGGCCTCGCCGAGGACCTCGGCCATCTCGCGCGCGTTGCGCGGAGCGTAGTCGTACTTGCAGTTGTTGAACATCACCCAGGTGCGCTCGGTAGCCTCGGCGAGCTCGCGGACAGGGGCGGCCCATTCGGCCAGCTCCTCACTGGAGTAGAACCAGTCGAACCGGTCTGCCGCGCTCTCGGTGCGCGCGAAGTACGTCTCCCGGTTGCGTCCATGCATGCGGACGTACGCCCATCGGCCCGTCGCCTCGGCAACCGGAGGCATCGTCGAGCGCCCGGGGAACTGCGGCACGTCGACGCTCACATACACCATGTCGCGTTCAGCGAGGAAGCGCATGGTCCGCTCGCGCTGCGCGCCCGTCACCCACGAGGGGTGGCGGAACTCGACGAGCATCGGCGCGCCGAGCGGCTCGAGCAAGGACTGCGCGCTCTCCAGGTAGTCGAGGTGGCGCGCGGTGCGGACGGGGTCGAACGCGGCGAAGTATGGAGGGAACTGCATGAGGACCCCTCCGAGCTTGCCGGCGACGCGCAACGGTTCGAGTTCGCGCGTGAAGATTCGAAACGACTCCCGGAGCATCGCGGACTCGGGCAGACGCACCCGCCCGCGCCCAGTGCGCTCGTACTCGTAGCCGCGCAGTTCTGGGCCGAGCGAGCGCTCGTCGACCTCGTGCCAGGTCATGAGCCCATACGCTTTGATGTGGAAGGTGAACCCTGTCGGCGTGCGTCGCGCCCAGTTCTCGACGTGCTCCCGCCGTGGCAGGCCATAGAAGGTCGAATCGACCTCGACCGTGTCGAACCGCGCCGCGTAGTAGCGCAGACGCGCTTCCGCCGAGGACACCCCGCTCGGATACCATCGCTCGACCATCGTCGGGTCGGTCCATGAACAGGTACCGATGACCACGTCGCCCATGGCGTGTAGGTACCCGAGCGCGGCATGCCACCGACGCGACGGCGTGCGTCAGTCGGGCTCGGGAACGGGCGCGATGTAGCAGATGGCCGCGACCGCGATGGCCGCGAACTCCTGACGATCGCCCACCCGGTAGTGCTGGCCACGCTCGGTCACCTGGACATCGGTAAGACAGATGAAGGCATGGGGGTAGGTGTTCAGGTAATCCGAGAAGCGCAGATTCTCGGGTGTGATCGGCTGGTGGACGACCCCACGAAACGCTCGCTCCGCTGTCTCGACGAGCACGCTGACCTTGCGGTACTGCTGTTCCACGGCCCGCTCCTCCCGCTCCCCGCGACCGCACCAGAGCGGCCACTCAGGTCCCCGACCGCACGGGACGATGATAGCTCTCGCGGGTATCATCCGTATACGGCGTCCGGACTGTCGTGCCGGCAACGCGCGCCGCCCCCAACGGGTGTCGGCCGCCATCGGCACGCTGGAGGAGGGAGTCCTCGATGAAGCCGATCGTCGATCACGACCTGTGCATCGGCTGCGGGATGTGCGAGGACACGTGTCCCGAGGTCTTCCAGCTGAGAGACGACGGGTTTTCGTACGTCATCGCCGAAGACCCGCCGCCTGAACTCTACGGGGCGATTCGCGACGCGGTCGACCTCTGCCCTGTGCAGGCGATCTCGATCGAGGGAGTGTAGCGACCGGACGTGGACGCCGGACCTCCCACAGGTGACGGACGGCGTGACAACTACGAGATTCCCGCCACCGACGCCGGGCTCCTCGCCGAGTGCGAGGTCCACGTCTTTCGGGGGACTGGTCCTGGCGGCCAGTCGGTGAACACGACGGACAGCGCGGTCCGCCTCGTGCACCGGCCGAGCGGCGTCACCGTGGTCTGTCGGCGTGAGCGAAGTCAACTCCGCAACAAGACCGAGTGCGTGCGTCGCCTCAGGGCCCGCCTTGAAGCGCTCGGCCGCACCAACGCGCCGCGGGTACCCACCGCCCCCTCAGCGGCGGCACGAGCGAGACGGACGGACGGCAAGGCGCGACGCGCCCGGGCCAAGCGCCTGAGGCGACCTCCGGAAGACGACGAGTAGACGGGACGCGGCGAGCGATGGACCTGCAAGGCATCGGACGGCTGATTGCGATCGCCGGTCTCGTGCTCGTGCTCGCCGGTCTCGCGCTGTGGCTGGCCGGACGCATCGGGCTCGGACCGCTTCCCGGAGACATACGCATCGCCAACGGAAACTGGGGATGCTTCGTCCCGCTCGGCACCATGCTCCTCCTCAGCCTGCTGCTCACGATCGTGCTCAACATCGTGCTACGGCTCTTCAACCGCTAGCGTTCCCCCGATTCTGCGACTCAGGGGTTGACATGGTTCCCCCCGTGAGTTAGCGTCTGCTAACATTCACTATTGGTATCCACGAATACACCGCCCGACTGACGGACAAGGAGCGCACCGATGTCACTAGGAGACGTCCCTATCGCGACCCCGTGCCTCGTAAGCGATCCGCGCCTCGGTCCTGACTCGGAGCGGTACGCCGTCGCCGGCATCAGCCGGGGAGCGGTGGCCCGGGTACTCGCGCGCTATCCGGTCGCCAAGCCCGCGTTCGCCGAGGTGGAGATCGAGGGGACGCATCTCGTGACCGTCCCGATCTCGCTGGCCCGCTCGGTCGACGTCGAGCCCATCGACAGCACGGAGGTGGCGTCATGACGGTCGCGATCGTCGGGGGGCTCGATCGTCTCGTTCCCCACTACGCCGCTCTCGCGAAGGAGCACGAGGGACTCGAGATCAGAGTCTTCAGCCGCTACAAGCCCGCGCTCCAGAAACGCATCGCATCAGCCGACGGGGTCGTGCTCTGCACCGACCTCATATCCCACGGCGCCGCCCGGGAAGTCTACCGCCTTGCGCGCGAGGACGGGATCGCGCTCGCGTGCTCGCACCGCTCGAGCGTCTCGGCGGTCCGCCAGGCGGTCGACTCGCTTGCCCGCGGGTGCGGGTGCGAGACGCCCTGCCCGGGCTGCACAGACGGCTGCGGCTGCACGGTGCCGCGTGGCGGAGATAGGCGGCGCTGAGACGACGGCGGCTGTGAGATGAGCAGCAACCGCGCCAGCCTCGATCTCATTGTCCGACAGGTCCAGTCTGCCTTTCGAACCTCCGGCTTGGCTACCCCCCGCCGGTGTGGGTATGTTGTATGCTGGTAGCCCGTCAAGTTGAGGCACGCCCAATCGCGGCGAATCCCAGGAGGCAAGGGTGCCACAGGAGAAGCGGAAGATCCCCGGTCCCGAAGGCAAGCCTGTCGATGCTACCGCAATCGGGTTTCAGGTCGGCGGCGAGCATTGGAACGAGTACTTGCTTGACGACGGTACTGTGCTTCGTATGAAGCCGGTAATGGCCGAGATCTTGCGTGTCGACAATGTCTACGACGGGGAAGGCAACCCCGTGTACGTCACCAGGACCCAGAACGTGATTGTAGTGAACGCTCCGGAGAAGATTCGAAAGAAGCAGGGATCATGACGCCGCAGCTTATCTCGACCCACAGTGACTGCGTGGGAATCGTCTCGACGGATCAGGGACTGGCGGTCCGAGATGACTTCGCCCTCATGTGGGCGCGACGCACCCTGCAGGAGTTCAGCGATGCTGACCGCACGAACGCCGACAGTCGACCCACCATGTTGATTGACAAGTATGTTGGAATGGCAATGCGACTCGCGGAGACCGAACGGCTGGACGACCGCTCGTACTACGCTGAGATTCCGGGATTCGCAGGTGTATGGGCAGATGGAGGCTCGAAGCGCGCGGCGCTGCGTGAGCTCGAATCCACTTTGCGTGCTTGGATCGACGCTAAGATCACTGATGGCGATCATGACTTGCCATTGGTTGGCGAGATCAACCTGAACGTTCTCTGAGGCCCACCATGCCGCGGCTCACGCCCGTGTCACGCCGGCAGTTCATCGCCAGGATGCGTGAACTCGGGTTCTCAGAGCCGGTGGGCGGCCCCGATCATGACTTCATGACGCGTGGCACTCTCAAGGTTAAGGTGCCGAACCCCCATCGCGGTGACGTCAGCGCCGACTTGCTGGCGCGAATCCTTCGAAACGCGGGCATCAGCAGAGACGAATGGCTCGGATAGCGCCAGCATCGTGACCCTGTCGAACGCCTGGCGGATGAGCGGCGGCCCACCCGCAGGCTTGATTCTAGCGCTCGTGGCCGCCCGCTCGATCCGTTTGTTAGGCCGCTCGCCTACAGTTCCTGAGCGGCCAAGACCTGCTTGAGAAGCGCCATCTGGCCGACATGATACAGATTGTGCTGCGTCACGCCGCTGAACAGGATGTAGGCGGTGTCTGGGTCTTGTGCCACAAGCTGATCGTCCAGCCGCTCGTCCGGGAAGTCGCTCATCGCCTGCCGCAATCTCTCGTTCGAACGAGCGAGCTCC
>DASSAH010000217.1:0-3092 GCA_035685585.1 Coriobacteriia bacterium | reverse complement strand
CGCGGCGCTCGGTGAGGGTATCCTGTGGGCGAACACCGCCGAGCAGCACGACGGATATGCCGCGGTGCGCGCGATCCTCCAGAACGCGGGGGAAGTCGAGCGCGCCGCGCACGTGGAGGCCCGGCTCGTCAAGATCGTCGCCGAACTTGAAGGGTCCGGAACCCACGACGACCACGACCACACTCACGATTCCGACCACACCCACGACCACGACCACGGTTCCGGCGACGCTCACGACCACGACCACACTCACGATTCCGACCACATTCACGACCACGACCACTGAGGCCGCGAAGGGGCGCGCTACGTATGCTTTCACCGGACCTCTACTACACCAACGTCACCGCGATCGATCTGAGCGCGCTCGAGCGTGACGGAATCAAGTATCTGCTCATCGACTTGGACAACACCCTGCTGCCGAGGGACGGGACCGGCTTCCCGCCCGAAGTCCGCTCGTGGGTGGCCGCGCTCGGGCCGAGAGGGCTGGCGGCGTGCCTGGTGTCCAACAACTGGCACGCACATGTCCCTGCACTCGCCCGCGACATCGGTCTTCCGCTCGTCGCGAAGGCGCTCAAGCCGTTCCCGTCGGCGTTTCGCAAGGGGTTGCGCACACTCGGAGCAACACCGGGACAGACAGCGATGATCGGCGACCAACTGTTCACCGACGTCCTGGGGGGCAACCTCCTCGGCATGACGACGGTACTCGTCACGCCGCAGTCGTCGTCAGACCTTCCGCACACGCTGCTCCTGCGCAGGCTCGAGCGGCGCGTCCTGGCCGGACGTACGCCCGCGGCGTAGACTCGGAACGCCGCAGGAACATCTCCGCGGACAGAGGGTGGGAGCAGCATGACCGCTCGGATCTCAGGGCGAACGCAGTTGGCGGGGATCATCGGATGGCCGGTTGAGCAAAGCCTCTCACCGGCGATGCACAACGCCGCCTATGAGGCGATGGAGGTCGACGTCGTCTACGTGCCGCTCCCTGTCCCTGACGAGGCGGCGCTCTGCAGGGTACTGAGCGCAATCCGGACGCTTCCGTTCGTGGGCTTCAACGTGACGATGCCGTACAAGCAGGCGATGCTCGGCTACTGCGACGAGGTGGCGATGCTCGCGCAGATGGCGGGAGCGGTCAACGCCGTCCACTGCGTCGATGGGCGGCTCATCGGCTACAACACCGACGGACGCGGTCTCGTCGACTCGCTTGCCAGCGAGACGGGCTTCGAGATCGCGGGCTCGACCGTCGTGCTCATCGGGGCGGGCGGGGCAGCCGGCTCGGCGCTCGTATCGCTCGTGCTCGGCAAGGCGGGCAGGGTCGTCGTCTTGAATCGGACGCTCGGCAACGCGGAGATGCGCGCCGAGCGGGTGAGGCCGCATGCGCGCGACACGGCGGTGGAGGTGGCGTTGCTCGATGAGGGAGCGCGCGAGATCGTGCGCTCGGCCGACCTCGTGGTGAACGCGACGTCCCTCGGCATGCGTCCTGATGATCCGCCGCCCGTGCCCGTCGAGTGGCTCAGAGCCGGGCAGACAGTCGCGGACATGGTCTACCTGCCGTGGCCTACGCCGTTCGTCGCCGCTGCGCGAGCGGTGGGAGCACGCGCGATCGACGGGCTCGGTATGCTCGTGGCCCAAGGGGCGACGGCACTCGAGATCTGGTGCGAGGGCGCCGGAGACCGCGCGCCGCGTGACGTGATGCGAGCGGCGGCAGAAGCCGAGCTGGCGGGACGGCGAGTGGTGAAGTCCGGTGAGGTCCGGTGAACGCCGCGACCAAGACCCGGCTCGGCAGGGTGCTCGTCGACCAGGGCGTCATCACGCAGGAGCAGCTTGCGCACGCGCTCGAGACCGCGTCGGGGACGGGCAAGAGTCTGATCGAGACTCTGGACGACCTCGGCTACGCGTCCGAGGTCTCGGTCGCCAAGTTCGTGGCCGAGCGGATGGATCTCGAATACGTCGACCTCGGCATGTACGACATCGACCCCAACGCGGCGACGAGCCTGTCCGCCGACCTCGCTCGGCGGCATAACGTGCTCCCGGTCAGGGTCGAGAACGGCGAGCTGGTGCTCGCCATGTCGGACCCGGCCAACCTCATCGCGATCGACGACCTGAGAATCGTGACCGGATTCGAGGTGCGGCCGGTCGTCGCCGCCGAGAGCGACCTGCGCAACGCCATCGACAAGTTCGCCGCGGCACACGCCAACGTGGACGACATGGTCGGCAACATCGAGGAGTCGGTCTCGCTGTCGGACGAGGGTGCCGACGACGACGTCGAAGACGAGGGCGCTCCGGTCGCCAAACTCATGAACCTCGTCGTTACCGAGGGCATCCGGCAGGGCGCGGGAGACATCTATCTCGAGCCGCACGAGCACGAACTGAGGGTGCGTTTCCGAGTCGACGGTGTGTGCCAGGAGGTCTTCCGCAGTCCGAAGAAGATGCATCGCCAGCTCATCAGTCGTCTGAAGATCGCTTCCGGCATGGACATCGCGGAGAAGCGCATCCCGCAGGACGGCCGCTTCGGTGTGGTACTCGACGGGAAGGCCGTGGACTTCCGCGTCGCGGTGCTGCCCCTCGTCCACGGCGAGCTCGCGGTCATGCGCCTGTTGCGCAAGGACTCCATCATGATGTCCCTCGAGGACCTCGGGTTCCTGGAGCAGCCGCTGGAGCGCCTCCTGAGCGCGTTGGCCCTGCCGTACGGGGCGATCCTCGTCACGGGTCCTACCGGTTCGGGCAAGTCGACGACCCTCTATGCCGCGATCAACCGCACGAACGACGTGAGGACGAACCTCATCACCGTCGAGGACCCGGTGGAGTACCGCCTCGGCGGGTTGTCGCAGGTCCAGGTGCATGAGAAGGCGGGGCTGACGTTCGCGTCCGCGCTGCGTTCGATCCTCCGTCAGGACCCGGACACCGTGATGGTCGGGGAGATCCGGGACACCGAGACCGGGACGATCGCTGTCGAGGCGGCGTTGACGGGACATCTCGTACTCTCGACTCTCCACACCAACGACGCACCTTCCGCGGTGACCCGTCTCGCCGAGATGGGTATCGAGCCGTTCCTCACGGCCTCGGCGATCACGTGCGTGCTCGCGCAGCGTCTCGCG
>DASSAH010000216.1:0-3098 GCA_035685585.1 Coriobacteriia bacterium | reverse complement strand
CACGGCCTACACCAACTTCGCCGTGCTCGTGAGCCAGGCGTTCACGGACCCCTTCCGCGAGCCGATCACCTACGGCCGCTCAATCGCCCGGCTGGCGAATCTTCTCGGCGAGGGGATCCTCGTCCAGCGGCTCGGCGATCTGAAGGCGGGCAGGCGCTCGACGCCGGGACGGCTCGCTGAGTCGATCGTCCGGCCGACGATGCCCGGCGCGACCCCCGGAGACCTGTCTTCGGTGCTGCCGTACCGGCACCTCACGGACATCCTTGAGTTCCTCGACGCGCTCGACGCGCTCGCGCCCGGCGTGGCGGCGCCCTCGACGCTGCTCTACGGGGTCGAGGTGAAGTTCTATTCGTCGCGCCTGGATCTCGACGCCGATCTGCAGACACCAGTGCGCGGACTGTACACCGTCGGTGACGGCGCGGGAGTGACCCGGGGGCTCGTGCAGTCCGGGGCGAGCGGTGTGGTCGTCGCTCGGGCGATTGCGAGAGGCCGTACGTAAGACGCGCGCGTAGCGGGGAGGCGCCGTCCCCCCGTGCGGGCGGCGTCGTGCGTGCTGGAAGGAGGCGCGATGCGGACGGCCGCGGGCACCGACTGCGAGTTCTACTACGAGGACCTGCACCGCGGGGCTGAGCGCCGCGAGTGCCGAGCTCCGCGCGTCCGGGGGAGCCTTCCCTGGCGTCCGGCCGACTGCGAACGGTGCGTGGTGCCGGAGGTCCTGCTGAGGGCCGGGAGTCCCGACCTCGGCGTGCGCATCGCCATCCGGGCGCTTCCCTTCGGACTCGCGCGTAGCGTGCGGGTCGAGTGTTGGTGCGAGCGGCACGTGCTCGATGTCACCGAGCCGCTCCGGGGCTGTCCGGCATGTCGGTCCGATACCGAGGCGATCCTGCGGGCCTCACTCGGCATCGAGACAGACCAAGGAGAGGTGTCGTCCGCGACGGACCCGAAGTCCGCCCGCACCCCTTCTGACTAGCGCATTCTCGCGTTCTCAGGCATACTCGTGCGGGCATCGCGCCACGCAGCACTCACGCGTCTTGACTCGGAGGCGCGCACCACTGGCAGAGCGGGGACGTTCGTGGCTGGCATCGTACTCGTCGGCGCCCAATGGGGCGACGAGGGCAAAGGCAAGATCACCGATCTGATCGCCGACGACTTCGATTACGTCGTGCGCTTCCAGGGCGGCAACAACGCGGGCCACACCGTCATTCACGGGGGTCGCACGCTCAAGCTGCACCTCATCCCGAGCGGCATCATGTACCCGCACATCACGCCCGTCATCGGCAATGGGTGCGTGATCGACCCGCGAGTCCTGCTCGAGGAGATGGACCGTCTCCAGGCCGACGGGCTCTCGACGCACCGCTTGCTGATCAGCTGCAACGCGCATCTCATCATGCCGTACCACCGCGACCTCGACAGCGCGAGCGAGCGTCGTCTGGGTTCGCTCGAGATCGGTACGACGCGCCGCGGCATCGGTCCGGCGTACATGGACAAAGCATCGCGGATGGGCCTGCGCGTCCAAGACCTCACCGACGAGCACATCTTCCGCAAGAAGGTCGAAGCCGCGCTCCACGAGAAGAACGACGTGCTCCAGAAGGTCTACGGGCTACCCGCCTACACCGTGGACGAGATCGCCGAGGAGTACCTCGCGTACGGGGGACGTTTGGCGCCGCACATCGCTGACACCTCGCTCATCGTCAACAAGGCGCTCGACGCGGACCAGTGGGTGCTCTTCGAGGGCGCGCAGGGCACGCTGCTCGACCTCGACCACGGCACGTACCCGTTCGTGACCTCGTCGAGCCCGATCGCGGGCGGCGCGTGCACGGGCGTGGGGGTAGGTCCTAAGCGTATCGACCGCGTGCTCGGCATTGCGAAAGCCTACATCACGCGCGTGGGCTCGGGGCCGTTCCCCACCGAGCTTTCCGACGACGTGGGCGAGCACCTCATCCGGGTCGGCCACGAGTACGGCACCACGACGGGCCGCGAGCGGCGCGCCGGTTGGTACGACTCGGTCATCGTGCGCTATGCCGCTCAGGTGAGCGGGCTGACCGACCTCATCATCACGAAGCTCGACGTGCTCTCCCAGCTCGACACCATCAAGGTGTGCGTTGCCTACGAGTACGAGGGCCATCGTCACAACAACCTGCCGTGCCACCAGACGGTGTTCCATCACGCCACCCCGATCTACGAGGAACTTCCCGGCTGGAGGGCCGACATCACCGGCTGCCGCCGCTTCGAGGAGCTGCCGAGTGAGGCGCGCGACTACATCGGCTTCATCGAGGACCTTGCCGAGGTGCCGGTCGCGATGATCGCAGTGGGTCCGAGCCGCGAACAGACCATCGTGCGACGCTGGGAGTCGCGGCCTTAGCGTGGCCCGTTCGATCGCCGCTGCCAGCCGCGCCGCCTCCTCGCGCGCCGAGCGGCTCCGGAGCGAGACGACGGTTGGGGCGCGGTAAGGTGCGCGGCATACGCTGGTGGCCCAGCGGTCGGAGGAGCGACACGCGTCGGACGCGACGCCGCACAGAGGGGCACCCATGGACACGGCTCGGCGCCCCAAACTCATGGATGTCATGCGCGATGCGATGCGCTCGCGACACTACAGCCCGCGCACCGAAAAGGCGTACTGCCGCTGGGTCGAGCGGTTCATCCGCTTTCATGGCATGCGCCACCCTGCCGAGATGGCCGAGGGCGAAATCAACGCGTTCCTGACCCACCTCGCGGTCGAGGAGAAGGTGAGCAGCTCTACGCAGAACCAGGCGCTCGCGGCGTTGCTCTTCCTGTACCGGCACGTGTTCGGCTACGACATCGGCGACCTTGGCGACGTCGTGCGGGCACGCCGGCCACGGCGAGTTCCGGTCGTCATGACGCCCGACGAGGTGAAGGCCGTGCTCGATCGGCTCCACGACGACAAGTGGCTCATGGCGTCGATCATGTACGGCGCGGGCTTGCGGCTCATGGAGTGTCTGCGGCTGCGCGTGCAAGACGTCGACTTCGCGCGCGGCGAGATCACCGTGCGCAACGGCAAGGGCGCGAAGGACCGCGTCACGATGCTGCCGGAGGCGCTGCGGCCCGCGCTGCGCGAACAGCTCGCGCGGGCGAAGCAC
>DASSAH010000215.1:0-3489 GCA_035685585.1 Coriobacteriia bacterium | reverse complement strand
CCCCGTCGGCCGCCGCCCGCCTGAGGTACGCATGAGTGAGGTCGTGGAAGTCCTCCGGCGTGCGCAGGACCGATACGCCCTCGTAGTAGAGGTCCAGGAAGTCCGCCAGATCTGAGAAGTCGTATGCGCGTCTGAGCTCCTCGGCCGAGGACGCTCTCGGCGTGAGACTGTTGCGCTCCGCGAGTTCGAGCAGCATCTCCGGTTCGAGCGTGCCTTCCAAGTGCACGTGCAGCTCGGCCTTGGGCATACGGGCCGCCAGGTCGACGAGCGTCGCTGTGTTGTCCGCCATCGGGTCCTCCGTGTCAGTCGAGACGCCGTTCGCCGCAATCGTGCATCATGGGGTCCATGCTTCGGCCAGTTCTCCTGTTGATAGGCGCGGTAGCGCTCGGGCTCGGCATCTTAGGGATGTTCGTTCCCATCCTGCCGACCACCCCGTTCCTCCTGCTGGCCGCGTACTGCTTCGCGCGCTCGTCGAAGCGCCTCCACCGCTGGCTGGTCGGCCATCCGCGCCTCGGGACGTACGTCGTCGGGCTCGTCTACGGTGGGGCTATACCCCGCCGAGCGAAGCGCACGGCCCTCCTCGCCCTGTGGCCCGGCATTACCGCGTCGGTGGCCCTGGTGGTGTGGCGCGTCGGCGACGCCCGCGTCTGGGCGCCGGTGTCGCTCGCAATCATCGCGATCGCCGTCGCCGTGACCTGGTACATCCTGTCCCGTCCGGACCTCGATCCGCCCTCCTGAGCGCTCGCGAGGGGTTCTGCTAGGCTTGTGCTCTGCGTTCCGTTCGCGACAGGAGGAGGATGCGTGAGTAGCGTCGGCGTGTGGTCAGAGGTGGGCCGCCTGCGGACCGTGCTCGTCCACCGTCCCGGACGCGCGCTCGAACGGCTCACTCCGCACAACCGGGAGTCGTTCCTCTTCGACGACCTCGTGTGGGTCGAGCGGGCGCAGCGCGAGCACGACGACTTCGTCTCGGCGATGACCAGCCGAGGTGTCGAGGTCCTCTATCTGCATGACCTGCTCGTCGAGACCCTGGGTGTGTCCGCGGAGGCCCGTAGGTACGCGGTCGAGCGCGCCGTCTCCGCGTACACGGTCGGCCCCTCCCTCGTGCAAGACCTGCGCTGCCACCTGACGGCCATGCCCGCCGAACGCCTCGCGCACGCGCTCATCGACGGGCTGCTCATCAGCGAGCTCGACGGACTCGACCCGGTCGAGCTGACGCGCTACTCCCTCGGCGCCGTCCTCTCGGAGGGCGACGGGTTCGTCCTGCCGCCGCTCCCGAACACCATGTTCACGCGCGATTCAAGCGCGTGGCTCTACGGCGGAGTCGTCTTGCCCCCGCTGTTCTGGCACGCCCGCAGACTCGAGGTGGTCAACGTCTCCGCGATCTACCGCCACCATCCGCGATTCGCCGAGGCCGAGTTTCGCTTCTGGTATCCGGAGGAGGGTGACGCCGAACGCTTCGCTGTCGAAGACCTCGGTCAGGGCGTGTCGCTCGAAGGCGGCGACATCATGCCCATCGGGAACAAGACCGTGCTCGTAGGCATGGGGGAGCGCTCGACCGGGAGGATGGTCGAGCATATCGCCCACTCACTGTTCGAGGCGGGCGCCGCCGAGCGGGTGATCGCGTGCCGGATGCCGCAGGACCGGGCGTACATGCATCTCGACACCGTGCTGACGTTCGTCGACCGCGACGCCATCACGCTCTACACGCCGGTCGTCGACTCGATGAGGGTCTACAGCGTGCGCCCCGGAGGGCACGCCAAGGCGTTCGAGATCACCGAGGAGCGCGGCCTGCTCGAAGCCATCGCGGACGCGCTGCGCGTGCCGACGATACGCACGGTCCCCACCGGAGGCGACCGATTCCAGGCGGCTCGCGAGCAGTGGGACGACGCCAACAACGTCGTGGCCCTCGAGCCCGGCGTGGTCGTCGGTTACTCGAAGAACACCCGCACCAACGCCGCGCTACGCGCCGCGGGCGTCGAAGTCATCGAGATCGAAGGCTCCGAGCTCGGAAAGGGCCGCGGCGGTTGCCACTGCATGACCTGCCCGGTCGCGCGGGATCCCGTTGACTGACCCCGTGGGGTCTGACGCACGAGCGTGCCGCCCCGTCAGCGCAGCGGCGCGGAGAGGCGGCCCGTGGCGAGCGGACCGATCAGCGTACGGATGTTCGGCCTGCTCCGCGCGGAAAGACAGGCTCGGCGCCGATGTCTGGACACCCAAGTCGGCCTCGGGTATAGTCCGCCATCAGGGCTACGCGTGTAGCCCATAGATTCGCGGCGTGTCCCTCCACCTGCGTATCGTGACAACGCAGGGAAGGAGATTCGGACAGGCCGCTTTGTTTTACCCCGGTACGGGGCGAAAGGATGAGTACGAGTATGGCTGAAGGTACTGTCAAGTGGTTCAACCCCGACAAGGGGTACGGGTTCATCTCGCGGGAGGACGGCGACGACGTCTTCGTCCACTTCAGCGAGATCCAGACTGAGGGCTTCAAGACCCTCGACGAGGGCCAGTCTGTCTCGTTCGAGATCACGACCGGCCAGAACGGCAAGCTGCAGGCGAGCAACGTCCGCAAGATCTAATCACCGGCGTGAGGCGGGCGTCACGACCGCCGTCGTAAGCCGAGCGTACGAGGCCCCGTCGTCTGTCGGCGACGGGGCCTTACCGTTGGGCGAAGGGCGCCTGGCGCCTTGTGCGCCAAGACAGGAAGCAGATGCAGAGAACCGACATCAGGAACATAGCCATCATCGCGCACGTCGACCACGGCAAGACCACGTTGGTGGATCGGCTCCTCCAGGCGACGAGGGTGTTCCGCGAGAACCAGACTGTGGAAGACCGGGTGCTCGACTCGAACGACCAGGAACGCGAGCGGGGCATCACCATCCTCGCGAAGAACGTCTCCATCCGCTGGCGCGAAGCGAAGATCAACGTCATTGACACCCCCGGCCACGCTGATTTCGGCGGCGAGGTCGAACGGGTGCTCAGGATGGCCGACGGTGCGCTGTTGCTTGTCGACGCGTTCGAGGGTCCGATGCCGCAGACGCGCTTCGTGCTCCGCAAGGCCCTTGAGCACGGGCTCAAGCCGATGGTCGTCGTCAACAAGATCGACCGGATGGGTGCCCGGCCTCACGAGGTGATTGACGGCGTATTCGACCTCATGGTGGAGCTCGGGGCCAACGACGCCCAGCTCGATTTCCCGGTCGTCTATACGAGCGCACTCGAAGGATTCGCCCGGCTGGAACCCGACGACGACAATGCCGACATGGCGCCGCTGCTCGACGCCATCCTCGAGCATATACCCGCACCCGTCGTCGACGCGGATGGGCCCGTCGCGATCCAGGTCTGCACGGTCGACTACTCGAGTTTTGTCGGCAGGATCGCCATCGGGCGCGTCTTCTCAGGAACGATCACGGCGGGCGAACGTGTGCTGGTGATTAAGAACGACGGCTCGCGCTACGAAGCGACCGTCAAGCAGCTGTACACGTTCGAGGCGCT
>DASSAH010000214.1:0-1586 GCA_035685585.1 Coriobacteriia bacterium | reverse complement strand
TGCCGAGCCGGCGCAACCGCCCCGCCCGCGAGTCCGTCACGCACGGTCAGCTCGCCGCTGGCTACCGCCGTCTCGCTGCCAGCTCGGCAGCGAGGTCGTCGAGGGAGACGCCCTCGCGAACGAGCACCACCAGCAAGTGGTAGAGCAGGTCTGCGGATTCGTAGCGCAGCTGGGCCGTGTCGCAGTCGCGGGCGGCGATGATCACTTCGCTAGCCTCCTCGGCGATCTTCGTGAGGAGCTTCTCTTGCGGACCGCCGAGCAAGCGCGTCGTGTACGAGCCTTCGGGCATCTCGGCCTTGCGCGACCCGAGGAGCTCGAAAAGCTCCTCGAGGACGGGGCCGATGCCGGCGGGACCGGATGCCATATCGTCACGCATCGTGCGCCCCGGTGGTTTGCGCTGCGGCCACGCTCGCGTCCGCGGCGTCGAGCACCCGGTAGAAACAAGTGCGCTCGCCCGTGTGACACGCGACTCCCGTCTGGTCGACGAGCACCAGCACGACATCCGCGTCGCAGTCGGTGCGGACCTCGATGACCCGCTGGGTGTTCCCGCTCGTCAGCCCTTTGCACCAGTACTCCTCGCGGGAGCGGCTCCACAGCCACGTGCGGCCTTCGGCGAGGGTGCGCCGGACCGCTTCCGCGTCCATCCACGCGACCATGAGGACCTCACCGGAATCGTGTTGCTGGATCACAGCGGGGATGAGCCCGCGCTCATCGAAGCGCAGCCGCTCAGGTGCGAACCTCTCGGACATGCGACCTTACCTCCACTCGCCTGCGACCGGGGAGCGCGCCTCTGTAGGCACGTCGACCAGCCGGACCGGGATTCCGTGCGACGCCATGTGCGCCTTGATGTCACGCACGCGAAACCTTCCGAAATGAAGCGTGCTCGCGGCGAGGACCGCGTCAGCGCCTGCCTCGACCACCACCTCGGCGAAGTGCTCGAGCTCACCCGCACCGCCGCTCGCGATCACGGGCACCGTGACCGCACGGACGACCGCGCGTGTCAACGCCAGGTCGAAGCCCTCGTTGGTGCCGTCGCGGTCCATGCTCGTGAGGAGGAGCTCCCCGGCGCCGAGATCGACAGCACGCCGCGCCCACGCCACCGCGTCGAGCTCCGTGTTGACGCGTCCCCCGTCGATGAAGACCTCCCAGCGCTCCACCGCTCCGCTCACCCGTCGCGCGTCGATGGCGACGACGATGCATTGCGTGCCGTAGATCCCGCTCGTGCGCGTGATGAGCTCAGGGTCGCGCACGGCAGCCGAGTTCAGCGAGATCTTGTCTGCGCCCGCCGCGAGCATCGCGCGGATGTCCTCGGCCGAGCGCAGCCCTCCGCCCACCGTGTACGGGATGAAGACCTCCTCGCTCGCGCGGGAGGCGACCGCGAGCATCGACGGCCGTTCCTCGTGGGAGGCGGTGATGTCGAGGAAGACGAGCTCATCCGCTCCCTCGCCATCGTAGAAGGCGGCGAGTTCGACGGGATCGCCGGCGTCCACGAGGTCGACGAAGTTCACTCCCTTGACGACACGCCCCTCGTGGACATCGAGACAGGGTATGACGCGCTTGGTGAGCATCAGTCGGCCTCGCCGGTG